>JBKPBA010000205.1:0-9360 GCA_046726675.1 Chloroflexota bacterium | reverse complement strand
GATCCAACCTGATAGCCTGCAAACTCATGAGAACTTGACGAAAGCACAGGCAGCGCAAATGGTTAACTTCCCAATCTTGATACCAAATTCTCTGCCTCGAGGTATATCCAATACCCCCGATTTCAGTGTCATAGATGCAGGCCATGGAACATTTACCTTTAGCGCAAGTAAGGCACACACGTTCTTTGTGAAAAATGGCTATGGCAACATGAACATTCCAGCTAATCTAGACGGTGCGACGTTTGCAATCACTACTACCGCCTGCGTTGTGATTGCATACGGCAGCGAGACTACAACTCAGTTCATGGTGGTAGAATTTCCCAGTCCTGTTGTACGCGCCACGGGTAACGCTTCGCTTCAAGAGTTACGCGATGTCGCACTCTCGCTTCCAGGTCTGCCACCACAGCTTGTCGCACAACTCAGGCAGATCGATTTGAATAGTGGTGTAGTCCCGCTACCTATCCCTAAAGGAATAGACTCACAATCCATCACAGTTCATGGCACAAAAGGATTGCTGCTCACCAGCAACATCTCTACCACTATTGAGCAACTGAAAAAGTTCCCCGCCGGTAGCGCAGTGGTCTGGCAAACGCATGGTATTATCTATGCAGTAGGTGGCACCATATCAGACACCAGCCAGTTGTTAAACTCGGCGAACTCATTACACTAACAGTAATTAACTCGCCCTATCATGCTCAGTGCACATTGTCATCCTGGGTGCCACATTGTCATCCTGAGCAAAGCGAAGGATCTAGCGCGATGGGCCGAGATCCTTCGCTTCGCTCAGGATGACAAGTAGGAGTAGAGAAATGAGTAAATATACATGAGTAGCGATTCAATCCTTGATACGCGGTCGGGAATTACCCGACCGCAGCAAAAGGAATCAACTTCTAAGAGCAATGATTCCCGGTCACCTGCTGTAGAGATACAAGGATTACGTAAGGTTTACCGGCAGATCATCGCAGTAGATGATATCAGCCTTGTCACCTATCGGGGCGAGGCTTTCGGCTTTCTTGGGCCAAACGGCGCCGGTAAGAGTACAGTAGTGAAGATACTCACCGGGCTGGTCGCTCCCACAAAAGGAACAGTGCGTGTACTGGGCCAGCCGGTCAACCATGTTCAATCACACAGGCAAGTTGGCTATTTACCTGAGTTCCCCTCCTTCCATCGCTGGCTCAAAGCACGAGAATTCCTTGAATTTCATGGTCGGCTTTATGGCTTGAGAAGCAAAATGCTGGAAAAACGCATCATGGAAGTCCTGGAAATGGTCGGGCTGGCCGGACGCGAGGACCAGAAACTGGGTACCTTTTCTAAAGGTATGCTGCAACGTATCGGGCTGGCACAGGCTATCATCAACAAACCAGAATTAGTTATTCTAGACGAACTTGTATCTGGTCTCGATCCTGTCGGTCAGCGTGATATGCGCGAACTACTGCGTGAACTGAAGGCTGAAGGCACCAGCATCTTTCTTAATTCGCACTTACTGGCGGATGTAGAAGCTATTTGTGATCGTGTTGCTATCATCAATCAGGGACGAATCTTGAAAGTAGGTGCGCCCGCTGAGCTATTCGACAAGAAGAAAGTGCTCGAAGTGCGTGTCGACCATGTAAGCGAGGAATTGCTCAAACGACTTCGTACTCTTGTGCTCGATATACAGCATGAGGAGGATGACCCTCGCTGCCTCCTGATCGAGATAGAGCGTGATGAGCAGGCGGCAGATATCGCAGATATCATACATGCATGTGGAGCGCGCCTATACGCACTGGCACCACGTCATCTTTCACTAGAACAAATCTTTTTCCAAACGATTGATGACTTAAACCAAGACGATTAATGAATTTTACCAAGCAACATCGGTAATATCTCGTAGGCGCACAATTTATTGGCGCACCGCCGATTTATCGGCCAATGATCCGTCGATGCCCTTCCCAGGCCGATAAATCGGCGATGTGCGCGATAAATCGGCACCTACAACATGACCGATTCCGATTGTTAATGTTCATAAATAAACAGGAGCATATAATGGGATTATTGTTGATAACACGCTTCACTATTCAAGAAGCTTTCCATCGCTGGCTCTTACTGGCGATGCTGGTACTCAATATATTACTACTGGCAGTTTACGCGCTCATGCTCAATGCCGCCTATTCGAATGAACTGGTGCACGCCCCGTCTCAGAGCAATCCACAACTATTTTTGCTTGAATTTGATCTGATCATCAGTATTTTATCGGTATGGGCAGTATACTTGCTCAGTGGAGCGATGACCATCGTTTTGAGCATAAACATGACCTCTGGCGAGATTGAAGCTGGAACTTTTTCTGTGATTGTTTCGAAGCCGCTGCATAGGGCGGAAATTATCTTCGGCAAATGGCTGGGCTATGCGCTGATCCTGTGCACCTATACCGCCATGCTGTTTTTCACATTCCTGGGTCTCATCTACTGGAGAACAGGTTACTTTCCTGAAAATGCTTTTTCCGCGCTAGGTATGCTTGAACTGAGCACACTTGTATTACTGGCCCTCACGACCCTGGGCAGTACTCTGTTTCCCACCCTGGTCAATGGCGCCATTGTCATTATGCTATTTATCGGTGCACCACTCGCGAGCTTCGTACAGTTAATTTCGACGTCACCGGGTGCAACCGTGCAAAATATCACAACAATTGTCAACCTGGTGATACCTACCGATGCGCTCTGGCACGGGGCTTCGTACTACCTGATACCCTCTTTCTTATATAGTATACTCCAGCAACGAGGCATACTCACCGATTTGAATACTCCCTTTACCTCTATTCAACCACTATCCCCGGCTCTCTTTACCTGGGCCATCCTCTACTGTGTCGTTCTGCCTATCATTGGCGCTATACGCTTCCAAAGGCGTGATTTATGAAGCGACTTCTCCTGCAGTAGCTAGTCCAACTTCCTTGATGATTGTTGGCATCATGTTCTTTCCAATTGAGCAGCGCTCGATCCACGTATTATCAACTGTCCTTTCAGGATTACCTGACGAGTAGGGCGACTGGGATCTGCAATGCGCTGCATGAGGAGTTCCGCTGCCGTTTTGCCAATCTCGTAGGTTGGCTGGGCAATCAGGGTAATGGCCGGTTGAACCAGAGAAGACCAGGTGGTTTCGTCAAAGGTAACCAGAGCGATATCATCAGGAATGGTAAGGTGGCGCTCTCGAATAGCTTGCAGGGCACCCTCTGCTATCAGACTATTCACCGTGAAAAGCGCATCTGGCGGCTCGGTCAAATCGAGCATTTTCAACGTCGCCGCATATCCCGCCTCAGCCTTCGGAGGAACATACTTCATGTATTCCGATATTGGAGCGAGACCATGAGCACGCAACGCTTTTTCATAGCCTAGCTGACGTTCTAAACCGGTGCTCATCTCACTACAGAGGGCAGCGATCCGTCTATAGCCCTGCTTAATAAGATGCGTGATGAGGCGATACGCTGCATCGATGTTATCAAGCAGCACGGCATCGACATCACTATTCGAAATAGAGCGATCAACGACTACTATGGGAAAAGGGAAGTTCGAGCCAGCGAAGTTGGCGATTGTTTGTCGCGTGGGCGACATAATTGCTCCTGCGATAGCTGTATCACGCATCAGATTGAGGTAGATCGCCTCTTTCTCGGGATTCTCATCCGTGTTGCACAGCAGTACGCTGAATTCCTGTTCATATGCAGTATCCTCCACGGCACGGCTGATCGCGGTAAAGAATGGGTTGCTAATGTCGGAGACAATCAGACCAATCGTGCTGGATTGCTGGGAACGTAAGCTTCGCGCAACCAGATTCGGCCGGTACCCTAATCGCTCCACTGTTGCTATTACACGTTCGCGAACTTCAGGCCGGACATGCAGACCATTAGAGAGCACACGTGATACTGTGGCAGTCGATACCCCAGCAGCTTCTGCGACATCTTTGATGCTGGCCATTTGAATGATTACCCCCTATCAAAGCAAATTATTGTAAACGATTTAGTAAGATTATAGCATGTTTGCTCACAAAATGCTAGATTTATTGCAAGCGATTTTATTGATATCTTCTTAATACCTGGCTTGAAATATACCCTAACCTGGAATACCGTAGGGGCGGGGGGCAGCTTGGTGGAAGTGGTTTGAGCCTTTATGGTCGCCCTCCGTGGTTCTCCTGCCGACGCTGGCTCATCGATGAACGGCCATCATACCCCATCTCACGGCCGATCATAAAGGCCCACCTTTCCCCGCTCCACCACTCTCACACTTAGGGATGTTTATGTAACGAAATTCAAACTGATTTCGTGTAAATATTGGAAAAGAAAATATTTTGCTTGAAAATATCTTGACAATTTCTTTGTAATCGTTTACAATTACAACATCTAAAGATGTTCCATTCCTGGCGATAGTTGAAACGTTCACGCAGACAGTTGACAAAAAGGCAACACAATCACCTAGAATTGTGAGGTAACAGAATGAAGCACATCATTAGCCTTGGTGAAGTACTCATCGATCTCATCCCGAGTACACAGGTACATCTTGGAGAGACCTGTTACACCCCCTATCCAGGAGGAGCAATAGCAAATGTTGCCGTTGCTATTGCACGACTTGGAGGTTCTTCGAGATTTATTGGTGGAGTATCAGATGACGAGTTTGGGCAGCTTCTGGTACGGGTCCTCGTCGATAATCACGTTGACACCCGGTACATACGTGTCATCAAGAAAGCCCCTACTGCGATAGCGCTAGTAACGCTGCATGCCCAAGGGCAAAGACGCTTTACCTTTTTTCGTCAAGATACTGCCGATAGTCAATTACAAGCTCTAGACTTAGATTGGAGTGCCTGGCAAGATGCAGCGGTCTGTCATGTGGGAGGCGTCCTGCTCTCTATCGAGCCCGCCCGAACAGCAACACTGGAGGCAATGGACTATACCCGCCGGTTCGGGTCGCTAGTATCGTTAGATGTGAATGTTCGTCCAGCATTATGGACATCCCACTCTGATATTCATAACACGCTGGCTAAAGCTATACAGCGCACAGACATTCTGAAGATGAGTGCCGAAGAGGCAGCGTTTGTAAGTGAACAGAGCAGTCTACCAGGGGATCCTCACAAAAGGAGCTGGCTCAACACGTTGGGAGAAGCTCTTCTAGAGAGGGGACCACGTCTGGTGATCATTACCTTAGGCGCCGAGGGTGCGCTATTGCTAACAGCCAACCATAGAGTCGAAGTACCTGCACGGCCGGTTCGCCCCATTGACACGACGGGAGCGGGCGATGCATTTATGGGGGCTGCCTTATTTAAGTTAGTGCAACAAGGATGTGCTAGACCCTCTGATCTTTTATCTCTTTCAGAAAAGGACCTGAACAGCCTTGGCAATTTTGCTTCTTTTGTGGCTGGGCTGAGCGTTACCAGTTACGGAGGTATTTCATCGTTCCCTTTCATCTACGAGCTCAACGATTTCTCAACCTATCAAGAGCAGAGTAAGGAGCAATCAGGCGAAATGCAGGGATAGCATCCCATATGGTTGGCAGAATTCCCCACCGTGAATCTTAGAAATCCCCGTATCTTGTTACTCTCTTAGTTCGTCTCGGTAGAGCTTCCCTTTATTTGCGAGTCTCATGGTGAAGACTCGTGTGTCTCCACTTTCTAATGCATGCACAGCAATTGATGCATGCTCATTGTCTACAATGAAAAGGAGTAAGACAGGTATGTCTCGATTCTTCAAAACACCGTTTACACTTTCTACTGTCGCAGCGATCGCCCTTGTTGCCCTCATCATTGGAGTCCTGGCCGGTCGCCTATTCGCCCCAACCTCGACGAGCGCAAATGCGAACGCCCCTGCAACCAGCAATCGAGTTGATGTCATCGTCAAGGCGACTGACTCGCAGTTCTGGCAGGCTATGCTTGCTGGATCCCAGGCTGCAGGTAAAGACTGGGGCATCAAGGTTGGCCTCTTTGGTGCCACTTCAGAGGCGGACGTCTCAGCTCAGGTAGGCCTGGTTGAGAATTCGATGTCTCGCAATGTTAGTGCTATTGTGCTTGCTGCCTCTTCCTCGCAGGCGCTCAATAGTGTGATTGATCGTGCCCGCAGTCAGGGCATCAAGGTGATCACCGTCGACACAAAGGTCACCACTTCGAGCGATGGATTTATTGGAACCGATAACAGCAAAGCGGGTGCGCAAGCCGCTGACCGGCTTGGCGAACTCCTGCAAAAGAAAGGCGTCACTTCTGGAAAGATACTCATTGAATCTTCCGTCGCCGGTGTGCAGACGATTGTCGACCGGGACACAGGGTTTATTAATGAGTTGAAAACACGCTTTCCTGGCCTGCAGATTGTCGCCCACCGCTACAACAACAATGATACGCCGACCGCGCTCTCTCAGACGAATGATGCAATCTCCGCAAATCCTAACCTCGTTGGAATTTATGCCGACAATAACGTGTCGGCTGACGGTGCGGCCCAGGCCATTCAGGAGAACAAAGCTCAGAGTCGTATTGTCGCGGTAGGGTTCGATTCTGATCCCCAGGAGATCGGCGCATTGAAGAATGGCACGCTGCAAGCCATTGTGGTTCAGAATCCCTACTTCTTTGGCTACCAGGGTGTGGTTGCAGCCGCGATGAGCGCCCAGGGACGATTTGCCCCACCAAGTCTTGATCCAGGAGCGGTTTTAGTAAACCTCAGCAATATGAACACCCCCCCAGTTCAGAAGCTGTTGAATCCTCCAACAACGAAGGGGGGAGCATAACATGGTCACTCCGACACCTGCAACACCGCTCGTCCAATTGAGTAACGTGTCGAAATCATTCGGCCCGGTTCAAGTACTCAAAGACGTTTCACTCGATATGTATCGAGGTGAGGTCCTCTGCATGGCGGGGGAAAACGGTGCGGGTAAGTCTACACTGATCAAAATTCTGACAGGAGCCATTCCACGTGATAGCGGCGAATACCACATTGACGGACAGGATGTGGGCTCTCCAGGCCCTGCCCAGGCACGGGCGCTAGGTGTTGGTGTTGTCTACCAGGAGTTGAGCTTATTGCCTGAGGTCTCCGTCGAGGAAAACCTGCTCATGGGGCGACTGCCAAACGCCAGGGGGATCGTCAACAAACGGGAATTACGCGCCCGTGCGACTAAGATGCTTGAGCGTGTTGGCTTGAATAATGTTGATCCCGGTGCGCTTATCTCAGATCTGCCAGTTGCCACACGTCAGATGGTGGAGATTGCCAAGGTGCTGGGAGCCGACGCCCGTATCGTGATTTTTGATGAGCCGACAACGGCCCTCTCTGAAAAGGATGCTCAACATCTTCTACAACTCATCGATCGACTCAAGAAGGAGGAGGGAGTTGCTATCCTGTATGTGACGCATCGTCTTGAGGAGATCTTCGAAATCGGCGACCGCATCATGGTGTTACGTGATGGTCAATTCATTACGACAGCACCCACCAATCAATTCACGCACGATAGCTTGATTCGCTCAATGGTGGGGCGGCAGATCGAAGCGCTCTACCCGAAAAGAGAACACAAAAAGTTTGGGAAAACCTTGCTGTCAGTTCAGGGGCTTAAATTGCAGGGAAGCCCCTATAGTATTAACCTGGAGGTCCATGCTGGAGAGATAGTTGGGCTAGGTGGACTGGTGGGAGCAGGTCGCACGGAGACGGTGCGGGCCATTTTCGGCGCCGATCCACTTGGTGCGGGAACTGTACTTGTCGATGGCAAACCGCTGCATTCGGGGTCTCCAGATGCAGCCGTGAGAGCTGGACTGGGGCTACTCACAGAAGATCGCAAAGAGTTAGGGCTGCTAGCAGTCCTCTCAATCAGGGAGAATGTAACTATTGCAGATATGTCCGCTGTTACTCGACTTGGCGTCATCTCCAAAAGGCAAGAAGCCTCCCTGGTCAATAATCTAGTGCCTCGCCTGCGCTTAAAGTATCACTCAATTGAGCAACCCATCTCATCGCTCTCCGGTGGGAACCAGCAGAAAGTCTTATTGAGTCGTTGGTTGGCCACGAAAGCGAAGGTTTTGCTGCTGGACGAGCCGACCAAGGGTGTCGATGTCGGAGCCAAGGCAGACATCTATACGATCATTGGTGATCTTGCAGCCCAGGGATTGGGCATCGTCGTTGTATCATCGTACCTACCGGAGTTACTCGGCATTTGCGACCGTGTTATCGTCCTGCACGATTTCGGAGTCACAGGAGAACTTCCGATTGAAGAAGCGACTGAAGAAGAGGTACTGCGCCTTGCAAGCAGCGCCCCCGTTTCTATGAATGCATAGCAGAGAGGAGATTTCTCATGGCAACCACTTCCAGTACTCCACAGCCCTCGGCAAAGGCTCAGGCGGTAGCAGAGGAACAACGGACACCGATCAGCCTGGGGCGTGAAAGCGGCAGTGTGCTGGTACTGCTGATCTTTGTCGCAGTGCTGATCCTGACGACCAGCGATTTTCTAACCCTTACGAATCTAGACAACCTTGTGCGGCAAGTAACCGTGTTCGCGATCCTCTCGGTAGGAGAGTTATTCGTGATCCTGACAGGCGGGATTGACCTGTCAGTCGGCTCCATTCTGGGCCTGAGTGGAGGGGTGACAGCTCTGATTTTAGTGAACGGCGCTTCGATTCCCGTGGCCATCCTGGTGGGACTGGGCGTCGGGCTGGCCGTTGGCCTGATCAACGGTCTGCTTGTGACACAACTCAAGCTGCCCCCATTCATCGCTACACTAGGCATGCTCGGAGTCGCACGTGGGCTGGTCCTCCTGCTCACAGGCGCCAAAACTGTCGCGCCGCTCCCTGATGCCTTCAGCGCCATTGCCAACGGGTTTATCCTCGGCTTGCCGAGCCTGTTCTGGATTTTGATACTAGTAACAATTGTCGCAACCTTTTTACTCGGGCGGACGATCTTTGGACGTTATGTCTATGCCGTCGGTTCCAATGCTGAATCGTCGCGCCTCTCAGGGGTGCCTGTGAACTACGTACTGCTCGGCGTGTATTGCATCAGTGGTTTGCTGGCTGGCTTCGCGGGCATATTAACTGCTTCGCGACTTGGCGCGGGTATTCCCACAGCAGGTAGCGGGTACGAGCTACAGGCCATTGCCGGTGCAGTCATTGGCGGTGCCAGCCTGTCCGGGGCAAAGGGACGAGCTATTGGGGCTGTTCTAGGAGCGGTCATCATGGGTCTGCTTGCCAACGGAGGTAACCTGCTTGGCATCGACCCATTCTACCTGCAAATAGCCATTGGCTTGCTCATTATTATGGCAGTGTACTTTGATCACTTGCAGGGAGGCACCATCAAATTCCTGCGCTTTGCCAAGTAGTTGTTCCAGGGCGGGGGCAAGCCCCGCCCCTACTATTCACGGACTGTGCAAGCTGATCCGTCGTATCGTAGGG
>JBKPBA010000204.1:0-7928 GCA_046726675.1 Chloroflexota bacterium | reverse complement strand
GAATATGAATGATGTCTTTTGATAGTGAGTTTGATCCTGGGGAACAGGACGCGCGCGGTCATGCACCTGCTCTGGGGAACGCTCTTGAGCGTCAAACGCGCAGGGAGCCATCTATTTCTGAGCTACGCATTCGCAACGAAGGAGACAACTATATGACCAATCCATTACGTGAACTGGAGGCACTGGGAGAGAGTATCTGGCTCGATGACATTGACCGGGGAGACCTGCTCTCGGGTCGGTTTGGACGCCTGATCGATGAAGATGGCCTTGCAGGTGCCACGGGCAATCCCACCATCTTTGAGCACTCGATTACGCATGACACCACCTACGATGAGCAGATACAGCAATTGATCCGCGAGAGGAAGAGCGCTCAAGAGATCTACGAAGCACTGGCGATCACCGACGAGCAGAGGGTAGCCGACTTGCTGCATCCTCTCTATGAACAGACGGGCGGGCAGGACGGCTTCGTGAGTATCGAAGTGTCGCCCTACCTGGCACACGACACCGAGAAGACCCTTGCAGAGGTACGGCGCTTCTGGCAAACGATTGATAGATCCAACCTGATGGTGAAGATTCCCTCGACACCGGCGGGCCTCCCCGCCATTCGCCAGGCGCTCGCCGAGGGCATCAATATCAACATTACGCTGATGTTCTCCCTGGACAACTATCGCCAGGTGGCCGAGGCCTATCTGAGCGCCCTGGAAGAGCGTCTTGCCGCAGGCAAAGACATCAGTCGCATCGCCTCGGTGGCCAGCTTCTTTGTCAGTCGCGTGGATGTGCTTGTCGATCAACTACTCCAGGATAAGATCAAATCCACCAGCACGAGCGCTGAGCAGCAGAAGCTTAAAGCACTCCAGGGCAAAGCGGCGATTGCCAATGCCCGCCTGGCCTACCAGGAGTTCAAACAGTTATTCAGCACACCACGCTTTGAGGCATTCAGACACCAGGGGGCACACGTCCAACGTCCCTTATGGGCCAGCACAGGCACAAAGAATCCAGCCTACCGTGATGTGCTCTATATCGAGGAACTGATCGGTCCCGACACGGTGAATACCATGCCGCTCAAAACGCTCGAAAGCTTCCGCGATCATGGCCGAGTGCGTCTCTCCGTTGAAGAGGACCTTCCACAAGCCCAGGCAGCCCTGGCCACACTCCAGGAAGCCGGGATCGACTATGAGCGGGTCACCAACCAACTCCAGGAAGAGGGGGTACAAAAGTTCATCGACTCCTTCGACAGGCTGTTTCAATGTATTGAAAGCAAGCGGAGGGTGCTTCAACGGTAAGGAGAACGCTCGTATAGAGATGGCAAACAACGATCAGAACTGGAATCGGCTTCTGTCACACTCGTGGATGGTCTGTACTTTGCCGGGCCATCGGCGACGTTCGCACTGAACTTGATCGGTAGTGCGTTCCTTTGAGCTTTCCACCACCCCCTATTGCCCGGTGATCAGGTTGCTCGGGAAAGTGGCGGAAGTCACCACACTATGAAATCGAGTAGGAAAATAGCCTGCTCAATAAGGAGGTCAAAACTATGTGTTACACCTGTGGATGCAGAAGGCCCTATGATACGATGGGCGATGCAAGAAACATTGTGGAAAAGTTTTTTGAAGAAGCGGGTCAAACCGATGCGATTGGCAAAGCAGGAGTCCTGCAGGCAAAAAAGCATATGCTGGAACTGCTACAAGCAGAACTTGAAAAACAAGAGCTTGAAAAACCAAAGGTGCAGTACTGACTTCAATGACTTTTCTACAAAGAGGAGGCTCGCCAATTCGTGGTGGGCGTGAAGTAACGAACCATCGCATGTAACGAGGAGGAACTGTGCGTTTTCTCTCGTAGCAACAGGTCGATTTCGCAGGGGTCCTGATGACATGCCTGATTCACTTAGCACCAGCCCAGGAGCGGTGAAGCAACGACTGCTGGCACATGCTGCTTCACTTCTGACCACACCTGTTGGAATTTGCCGCTCTTCGGATGCAATTGCGGCGGCTCTGGAGCTTTTTCTATAGTCATGTTGGCTACCCCTTGTCCTGCAAGATAGGTCAGCAGGCGCGCCTGCAGCGCTTCCCATACAATCTCCACTTCGTCCGTCTCCTTCACGGCGAGGCGAACCTGGAGCTTCAACGGTTCAGTCTGGATGATCTGACAACTGTACACTCCCGGCGTTTCCTCCGCGACCGTCACAATGGCGAGCGGCAGAATCCGGACAATGCCGCCCTGCGGCGCCGGAAAGGTCAAGATCTCGTCGGTACGCCCGATGACGCGAATCACCGGGAACGGGCTCCCGCACGGGCAGGGATCGGGGCTGATCGTCACCCGATCGCCCATCCTGTAGCGGATGAGTGGCTGGACCCGGTTGGCCAGGTTCGTCACCAGCACGGCAGAGGAAAGCTGGCCAGGCGGCACGGGTTGGTCGTGCTCATCGACCGGCTCCAGCAGATACCAGTCGCTGTTCACGTGGAGCTGGCGGTGCTTGCACTCGAAGGTGAGCCCAACGGCCTCGGACGAGCCGTAATAGTTGCTCACTGCGCAGCCAAAGGAAGGATGCTTGTTCATAGTGCTTTTCCATTTCTTCATAATCTTCTCTCATTTCTCTTCTCAATGCACTTCATACTTGAAGGATAGTACAGGCGTATCGGAGTGTCATCACGTTGTAAGGCCTTTTGATCACAGAGCGATCACACTTAATCGGGTGTGCCAGATTCTTTTTTTCCCGACTCTTGTGATGTTTATGTAAGAGTGAGAGTCATTGTTGTGATGTGTTTGGGAAGCTAATGTACTATTCTTCTATTGTGAGAAAGTGTGAGTTACTTGTGCCTTCTCAAGTTAGCAGGAATGGTATAGAAGAGCTTGCATGTCGGATTTAAGAGTATCGTAATACTGCATAAATCAATAGAGCACAGGCGACTTCTCTTTCTAGTTGAGTAATGAGCAGTGAAGGAGGTTAGCTCTATGCTTACCCATATACCATCTTCGAGCACAACTGCACCATCCTTAGAGCAAAAGCCGACCAGGAAAGGGCGAGGTTGGCGCATATTCGTGACAGTGCTCCTCACGCTTTCGGTGTTGCTCCTCGTTGGCTATTCGGCTGTCTCAGTCTACATTGCGATGCGAATCATGGATGTGCAGCATATGCCAATTTACGCCACACCTGCCTCGCTTGAGCTACAGTACAAAGACATAACCTTTCCCAGCCGCTATGACAATGTGCAAATCAAAGGCTGGTTTATCCCGGGTGTTCTGCCAAACGGCCATCTCACCTCGCAGCGCACCATTATCATGGTGCATGGTAATACCACCAACCGGGTTGATAAGGGCGTTGGGCTCCTGAACCTCAGCGGTGACCTGGCTCGTCATGGATTTGCCGTTCTGACCTTTGATATGCGTGGTGCAGGCGACTCGCCTGCTGCACCTCGATCATTTGGTCTCTATGAACAACGCGATGTCCTGGGTGCAGTAGATTTCTTGCGCTCTGGCCCACTTCCCTATCCCGAACTTGGGCGTCCACAAGCCATTGCCGGTTGGGGCGTCTCACTGGGAGGTGCGACACTCATTCTGGCAGCCGCCAATGAGCCGGCGATCCAGGCAATTGTCTCCGACAGCGCCTATGCAGATATCCTTCCTCGATTCGAGCGCGATATCCCAGCGCAAGGTCCTCTGCCCGCTCTGTTCACTCCTGGAGGATTGATAGCAGCCCAGGTGCTGTACGGCGTGGACTATTATCATACACGCCCTGTCGATGTGATTGCCAGCATCGCTCCGCGTCCAATCTTGTTGATACACGGAGCCAACGATAACACGAATCATAAGGACACCCCGCCGTCGAATATGTATACCCTGGCTGCTGCTGCCCTCAGTGCTCCTGATGCCAACGTCCAGACATGGATGGTACCGGGGGCAAAACATGCTCAGGCCTACCATGTGGAGGGAAAAGTCTACGTCGATCGCCTCATTGCATTCTACACGGCGGCGCTTGGTCCCGATGGCAGCGGATCATAAGGCAGTGATGAAGGAGGAAATAAGCCATGTCTACCCATTTGATTGAAGAATCCACGACTGCGGTACGAGAACCATCGGCTGAGGTGAAAGGCAGTGCAGTGCGCGGCGCTCTGATCGGCCTGATTCCGTTAGGGCTGCTCGCAGGCTGTGTTGCACTCGCAGTAGTCCTCACCGCGCTCGCTCGCCAACTGGTGACCGGGTCAGGATTTTTCGTGCAGCAGCAAGCAGCGTTGAGCACCCTGATCGTCGGATTGGTGCTGGCCATCGCCGTCTTCGCACTAGCCGTCTGGCGTGTGTTGCGACGAGTGGCTGCCTGGCAGCGAACCGGAGTGGCAGTGCAAGCGAATGCAGCGCTCTGGGCGCTTAGTGCCACTGCACTGGTTATCGTGGTACCAGTCCTGCTGGGGCTCCTGCTGCCCCAGCATCCCTTTCCATGATTCTGGGGCGGCGCCCTAAAAGTGATTGGAGGCCTGCCTTTGCTAGCGGGAGCAGTGTGTGCTCCAGTGGGTGTTCTTGTGCTCAGGTCGGCGTATCATCTCTTGCCATGACATGATAGGACACCCGTTCTTTTGCAATATGCTGAGATCTTGTGAGCGTATCGAGAGCTGGCTACCGGGAATCGAGACCGCTACGAGATTTCAGGCTACATGCTTAAGAAGAGAGATATCTCTGTACAAACTGACAGAACAAACCGCCAAAAAGGGTTCTGTATATACTGGTTTTTTGTAGCAAGTCAAAATGCATACGGCTACTGTACAACCCAGTGTCGAGCAGACAGAGGACCAAAAGTTCATGCCACAGGAGGCAGACACAGCCCTGGACTTGAGGCGACGCCTCGATAGCTTTCGTCATACCCACCCCTACTATGAGGTTCAGGTCGAAGGTCGGTGTAAATTACCTCCATGCTGTACACCGAATGTGGTGTGAACTGGCACGCGCTCACCTCAGAGGCGAGCGCGTGCCATGTGGTGTGAGCTTGCAAAGCAGCACACCACTCACACCACTGGCATAGGTGCTGGCAAGCACAGTGATGAAGCGCTCCCTCACCGCCCGGGCCAGGTTTGCTTGAGCACGTGGTTCACCATCACATCCACAAACTGGTTCTGATCCGCCCCCAGGCCGTGCCCTGAGTTAAACCAGATCAGTTCCTTGTGCGGCGCTTGCAGCACGTTGTAGTACTGTTGGACCAGCGAGGGCATCGCGTTCGTATCGTTGCGCCCGACGAGAAAGTACACCGGCACCTGCAACTTGTTCGCTTGTGTGGTGAAATCGATGCCCAGCATTTGAGGGAACATAACCGTGAACACATCATTGAAGCCCCGGACGTAGTTCACCTTATCCAGCAACCCGTACTCGGGTGAAAAGGCGGGCATGAGCGAGAAAATCACATACCACGGGAGGTTGCCCAAGGGGCCGAGTTCGTCGTGCATAGCGACTTTTTGAAACGCCTCCTCTTTCTCGATCAGCCCGTCCCCAGTGTAGGGCGGTGGCCCATTGCGCCGCAGCGTCTCCACCGTGGCAGTGTCGCCGTGCTCGGTCGCGTACTTGAGCGCGAGCTGGTAGCCCATGACCTCGGTCTCGACCACGTTAACCATCTGCCCGTGGCCGATAAAGGCGTAGAACAGCTGGGGATACTGTTGCACCAACCAGATGCCGAGAATGCTGCCCCACGATTGACCGTAGACGTAGATTTTGTCTTGATGGAAGCGTGCGCGCAACTGCTGCACCAGTGCGTGTGCATCTGAGACAAAGCGCTGGGGGGTGAGCTCAGCAAGCGGCACCGCCCCATACGACCTGGCTGTATCCGGCTGATCCCAGTTCACGACCATAAAATGGTCCTCCAACGGGGCGAGCTCCCCTTGGTTGGCAGGGAATCCACCCTGGCCAGGACCACCCGTCGGATAGAGCAGCACCGGGTTATGGGTATTCTTACCGCGAATAGTGATCCACTGCTGGCTGCCATTGAGGGTCACCTGCTCCATTGTGGCAATGCTGCCGGGCAGAATCTTCCCGTTAGCACTCAGAATCGGGGGCGTCGAGGCATACCACTGGGATCCTACGACAGCGCTAGCCACACCCACCAGCAGGATCAAGAGGACGAGGAACAGGCGCAAGAGCCGCTGGAGCCAGGGCATCATGCGGGTGCGCCTGCGGGTGACGGCCGCGATGACGAGGGTAATGACCAGCGTGCCCAGTGCGAGCAGCACGACGACGGCAACGGCAAGGAGTAAGATCCCGGTGCCCAGGACCTGCCACAAGGGCGCTCCAAAGGCTGTCAGGATCACGACAAGAAGCAAGGTGAGAAGCAAGATGCCACCAATGACTTGCCCGCGTCGCAGGCGTCGGATGGACGGTCTTGCCTCTGGTTGTATGGGAGGAGTTCCCACGATGGTGGTAGACATAAGACACCTCCTATCTCAATCAACTCATCTTCCTGTTCTTCAAACGCACTTACAAGGGCTTGGCCACGATGGGGGAAAACTCGAGCCTGGAGTCCTCACCCCGTCGCACTCGTTCCTCCAAGGGACACACAACGCTGCCTGTGCGGTGGAAGGCATGCACTGCCTCTGAAGCTCGCACTCGGAGCCACGACCTGCACGCATACATCACCACGGCCTTTCCCATGCCTCTTAGATGCGATCCAAGGCGGTGACTTTCCACGCGCCTCCCTCCTGCCGCAGCTCCAGATGCACGTCGTAGGAGATCCCATTGGTGCGCGTCACCGTCAGCGTGACGTAGGCTGGGTCACCCGTGGGGATGTTGGTCATCCCAAAGCTACTCACCTTTCCGGCGACGGCATCTTGCTGCAGCGCCGCCTGGGTAAAGGTCTGCTGGCTATACTCCGTCTGCAAGCGAGACCCCAGGTAGCTATAGGCCGTGCTATAGTCCTGGGTCTTGATGGCGGAGTAGTACATATCGCTGGCACGCAAGGAGCTATTATAGTAGGTCGTGACAGCCCAGCTTGCTCCCCAGGCAAGGAGCGCGCAGCCAAGAATGCTCACCAGCGCGATGATGCCCAGGACCATCCACACCCAGCGGTGGGACTTCCTGGGCGGCTGGCTGTAGCCAGAGAATGGTGCATAGTTCGGATAGGGCGGAGCACTCGACTCCGGTGGTGGTTTCATGATGTTCGACATAACACTGCTCCTTTTTTCACATGTCCCTTTCTCTTCTTCAAGGGTGGGACAACACGTCTCTTCTGACCGGTTGGTGCGCCGGGAGCGGCGCACTCTGAGGATACTACGAGACGCGACTTCCAGGGGCTTGGCACGATGGGGCAAGACGTTGGACCTGCACCCCTCACCTCATCGTACTCCTCACTACATGGAGCAGATATTTCTTCAGTATGCAGTGTAATCCAAGGACTTCACAGAGGGGTCACATTCGCAGGCTTTTTCTACACGAATCCATCACAATTTCATTCCGTCTCGAAATACGTGCCATGGTGGCCAATGTTCGAGCGCAACTGCCGTCCGAGTTTACACGACCCTTTGAGACAGGTTGTAAATGTGAGGTTCAGATCAGATTGGCTACTTCCACTATCTTTGTTGAGGAGTTAACTGAAACCGTCTCGGGAACCTCTTTGTGCTGGTGCAACCACAGATACTGTTTGATCCCCCCAGCAGTGTAGAGAAATTTTGAGATGAATGGAAAGGCCCTAAGCGCTACTGATGGCTGAATAAGTTCAGGCCGTTCCATGGTATATTCCTGCTCGTTCCAGATGAGCGTACACGTCCCAGCAGCCAGTACATTGCGGCACCAGTCAACGCCCGCTTCGTATGGAAGCGGAATAACAAAGCCGTCTCCAAGTGGTTTGGCAACAACTGGTGTCGTATATGTTCGCCCGGAGCGCCGTCCGACATGCTTGAGAGCAGCGTAAGCGCTTGAGCGGCGTCCGGCGATTTTGAGCGTGGTCGGATTCAAGGTCTGTT
>JBKPBA010000203.1:0-7039 GCA_046726675.1 Chloroflexota bacterium | reverse complement strand
GACGGCATACGAGATACTAGCCGTGGTCTCGTGGGCTCGGAGATGTGTATAAGAGACAGCTGCATGACAGGCAATACAGATCTGAGTAAGTGGTTGAGGTTGCACAGGTGGTGATGGTGTGGCGGTAGCAACCGCTGTCTGAGTACTGAGTGAGGAGCCACAATGCATGCAAAATGCTGCTCCGGGCTTCACAACACCATTACAACGGGGACATACACTAGTTGAATTGGTTTCACTTTCGGCGCTATCTGCTGGCTGTACAGGTGTTCCGCACTCTGGGCAAAACTTCTTACCTGTAACGTCATGACCGCAAGATGTACAGGATGCCATGAGTTTTATCTCCTTATGAACATGCAAATGGCCATCTCATGTAGATTTCTTGCAGTGTAACATAGTTTGGTAATTTCGTCGAGACGTGTTTCAAACACATTCCTTAAGCCCAGCGTTATTGCTGATACCGCGAAGTTTCATGAGCGCTACAACTTCAAGCTGCCGCACGCGTTCGCGCGAAATGCCCAACTCTTTACCGACTTCCAGTAAAGTGCGGCTACGCCCATCCCCAATCCCATAACGGAGTGTAATAACCGAGCGTTCGCGCGGTGTAAGTAAGGCAAGGGCGCGATGAAGTTCTTCACCAAGCAAATGCTGTGAAGCGGTTTCTGCTGGGGCAGGAGCCGCGCTATCTTCTAACGTGTCTGCTAAGGAATAACGAGCTTCGTCGTCAACAGGCGCATCTAACGATACAGGCTGCTCAATAATTCCAAGCAGGTCGACGACTTCGTTCACATCCATATTGCATACTTCAGCAATCTGCTCTGGCAACGGATCAAGCCCATTCTCCTGAGATAACTGAGCTGCAATACGACGCACTTTACGCAAACGAGTAGCAACATGTTCAGGTAAATGGATGAGCCGAGATTGTTCACCCGCGGCACGACTGACTGCTTGCCGGATCCACCAAGTAGCATACGTACCAAAATGACAACCCCTGCGATAATCAAATTTCTCAGCCGCTCTCATGAGGCCGAGATTTCCCTCTTGTATTAGGTCTATCAGGGGAACACCCGTACTTGTATAACGGCGCGCAATAGCGATCACGAGGCGCAGATTCGACTCGATTAACCTACGACGAGCCAATTCATCGCCAGCGGCAGCTCTTTGAGCCAGGTCAACTTCTTCCGCGTGCGTCAAAAGCCCCAAACCTCGAATGTCACGCAGGTAACTCTGAAAAGCATCTTCAGAACCTGGAGCCGTACGAGTGGTTGATGCGCGAGCACGTTGCGAATGCGCAGGCAATTCTTCCAATACATCCGAATCGGTGCTTTCTTCTACCACATTAGCATCATCTAGCAATAAAACGGTAACTTCATCTAATAACGGGTCAGCCTCGATGAGCGGCTCCGTATTGCGTTTTGACGGCTTTTTTGCTAATAAGGCATCAATATCTGATTCAAAATCAGACGTGGTGGTAGAGGGAAACACTACTGTTTGAGCAGTAGTGGATAGCAATGGAGTGAACACATCACTCATAGGATCAACAATTGCCATTATTCCACGCTCCCTTCGGGAAATCTACCGGCAAAATCAGCTGCCGGACTCCTCCGTGTGGCCTCGTGGTCAGCGCTCACATGCTCGAGACATGTTTGCACTGAACGTATTTATATACCTAGCCAATATCTATTCTTCTCTAATTGTATAGAGTGGATCAGGTGATAACATCGGGTAAATACCTTAGATCAAATCAGGTTCTAACCGTATCTTCATAGCAATACTATGCCACTGACTGGTAGAAGGATTAACAGTTTTCAGTGATTCAATCAAGTAAAAACCAGGGTGCCCGATGTCCTGGGGATTGATCCTGGTAAAAGATGCGACCCCAGGAGTTGCTTCTATAAGTAATACGCTCAATATGACCTAAACGTTACGCTGATTATTAGTATGTGGGGCACGTCAGGTTTGATCAGGGTTTTCGTCATCGAAAGGATCATGGACGTCATGTCCACGATCATAAAATAGTTGGGTCGGGTCACCCAGGTGATGCTCATAATCGGGACGCTTCTCCCACTCCTTTTGCTTTGCTTCATCAGCACTCATGATTAATTGTACACGGTCATTTTCGATGGAATCGATGGCGCTATATGGAATGTAGCGGTCTGTAGGGAAAAAGTAACCCTTGTGTACAAGAAAGGATTCTTCGTAAACCTTCGCGATATGACCCAACTCATATCCATCAAGGGTATAGACATGCATGGATGGATGAATATTTTGTGCGCTCCAATTAGGCATAACGTATCCTCCCTTTCTGTTACCTGTTCTAATGAGGTTCACGTCTCATTATGGCTAAATGTTACATTCTCTATCGCAATTGTATTCTAATCAGACCTTGACCAGCCTTTACTCGTTGCTGTAATACCCGTCCACTTGCGAATACAACAAGTTCATACCATTTGCGCGGCGGATGATAGTTTTCGAAGCGTTCTTCAATTTCTATGATCGCTTCGTCGCCGATGACACGGCAACCAATTGAAATCTGAGCAAAATCTCCGTTCTGATACTCGAACGTTAATCCATCGTCCTCATATAAGGTGTAGTTTGCCAGTTCATCTCCTGTCATATAGCATGTGAAGGTAAGTGGATCAGTGGGACGTTGATCTGTATATTGCAGCAATGGCCCGGTGGGGATAATACTATTGCCCCGAACGAACAAGGGCCATTGCTCTAATGGAGAGGAAATTTCGCTCCAGCCCGCGCCTGGATACATATTGCCATTCCAGAAATCAAACCAGTTACCTGGAGGTAGATACACATTTCTGCTAGTGGCGCCTTGCTCAAAGATTGGTGCGGACAGGATAGAGTCACCTAACAAGAACTCATACTCTGCATCGTAGGCTTGTTCATCTTGAGCATAGTGATAATATAAAGGCCGCAGAATTGGCGCACCACTTGTAGAAGCTTCATGAAAAAGTGTGTAGAGGTAGGGTATCAAGCGATAACGAAGTTCAATAGCTATGCGATAAGCGCTTTCATAAGGTTCACCAAACGCCCAGGGTTCCTGATCTGCTGGACCAATTGAATTATGATTGCGGCAAAAAGGCATCAGGCTAGCGAGTTGAGCAAATCTCACTAGAAGCTCACCGTTTGAGGCTTCCCAGAAACCGCCGATATCTACACCTACAAAAGGCACACCGCTCATGCCGATATTCAAACACATAGGTATGGCCATTGAAATATGTTCCCAGTGGCTTGTGTTGTCACCAGTCCATGAGGCAGCGTAGCGCTGCATACCAGCGGTGCCGGAACGTGTTAACACGAAAGGTCTCCTGTCAGGTCGTAGCCGTCTCAATCCCGCATAAGTAGCGCGTGCCATCTCCATTCCATATGCATTATGAAAGAACTTATGGAGTACTGGTGGTCCATCTGGTCCCGTAATTTCATTTCCACCAGCATGATGTAGCACATCATTGCTCATTGTATTGCCATGAATAGATGGTTCATCCGTGTCTGACAGGATGTTTGTTAGCGACGGTTCATTCATATCGTTCCAGATACCATCGACTCCCTGTTCGAGCAAGGTTTGATAGTTATTGCCCCACCAGTTTCGTACCTCACTGCGGGAAAAATCGGGAAAGACACACACACCTGGCCACACACTGCCGGTAAAGAGCTCACCGCTCTGGTAACGACAAAAGTAGTCATGCACTATACCCTGCTTATAAACGGAATAATTTTCATCGACCCTGGTGCCTGGATCGATAATGGTTACAAGACGTATACCTTGCTTGTGCATGTCGTTTATCATTTGAGCCGGATCGGGAAACTTCTCTGCGTTCCAGGTAAAGTTGCGGTACCCGTCCATATAATCGATGTCGAGCCAGATGGCATCACAAGGATGATTGCGTTCACGTAGGCGCCTCACGATCTGCAGTACCTCCTCTTCTGAGATATAGCCCCAGCGCGACTGGTGATATCCAAGGGCCCAACGAGGGGGTAAGGGCATATGTCCGGTGAGTTCAGTATACTGACGTAACACATCTCCGGGTCTTGGGCCGGCGAAGAAATAAGCAATGAAACTATCACCCTGGACAGTAATAGCTACTTCAGTATTGTGCGTATGGCCCATGTCCATATCGATGCGACCTGTATGATCGATCAAGACTCCATAGGCTGAACCATCATCAATTTTAAGACCAAGGTAGAAAGGGATAGAGGTATACATGGTCATGGTTTCCACATTGTGATGCCGGGGAGGATCGACATTCCAGATAGGAAATGCATGACCACGCTTATTCATCGTGCCTGTACGTTCACCCAAACCATAAATGCGTTCTTGACTTGCAAGTGGCCTGATTAAACGAATCGCATTGGCGTCAAAAGCGAAAACTCGCAAAAACGATTCTAAAGTAGCTTGTGCCTGGCTTTCATTCAAGAAAGCAGGCCATTGTTCATCCCCATGGGCTACTATCCAGGAATGATAGGGAAGTGTCCCTGTTCCACTATCGCTCAACTGATAACGCGACTCATCCAACTGTCTACCACGTATGGCTCTTATACGTATCACCTCACTACCAAGTAGAGCACCGGCTAGCAAACATTCGAAATTGGAGTCACTACTTTTACCCAGCCAGATATGCTCGTTCCCAATCTTATTTTGGTAGTCAAGTTGTAAAATATTTGTGAACATCCGCTATGATCTCTTTCTAAACTAAACATAAGTGGCCAAATGTACATATCTCAACCTGAAATGCTTTATTTTCATGAATCTTCATACAATCTCAACGCGATGTCAACCAGAAAGCAACCTTCCAGACGGTATCCTTATATGTAGGGGAAAGCCATGTGGGGGATGTCCTGGGGGGGACATAGAGTGGCTCGACACACGGGTCATTATCCTGGGGAACAACAGCGAACTCCTTTCTTTCGCCTGTTGTTTGAAGACCGGAAAACGCATCAAAATAGTGTTTTCCGGTCTTTTTTGTGGTTTTCTCTGCAACCATCAAATCTCATCTTTGCCCATATGTATAAGTATCTGCTTGAGGATGTGGTAATAATAGCAGAAATACATTGTCTTGTATGTATTTGTTCTGATCTATCTCTGATATTATGATAACCTGCTTAACAACCGAAATATCTTTTATATCAGTAAAATTTGTATGAAATTTATCCGAGAAAGATGTAATGGTGTGATTGTTGGTATCAATTGTAAGAAAGGGGAGTGAATACCACTCACGACTGATTCTTCTTAAAACGATAAAAGCAATGATGATTACAAGGATTTTTACCGTCCCATTAATATAGGGGAATGGGGTTATCCGAAAGTAAGGACTTATCGTTCGCTCATTTTCAGGGGGGTTCTGAAGAATCCCCACCGAGTTTGGTATACATGGTGGGTGTGAAGGCTAACAAGGCTAACACCCGAGGCTTCAGAGGAGAAAGAGCAGTCACATGGCGTCGAGTCTGATGCGGTTCTATGATCAGGGTCAAGGTAATCTCCCGAAAGGCCTCCAGCAAGCGCTCCGTGGTGGGATGGGTTGTAGCTCGCTTGGGATTGCCCGCATACAGCCCTGCCAGGGGAGTGCCGAGCTCCGCCAACTGACGACGCACCACACACTCCAGCAGCGTCAAGACGCGCAAGGCGAGCGACAACAACCGCACCAGGCCCGTGGCATGATCGTCGCGCTCGACATACATGGGAGAGCGCGACAAGGGATGCCCTTTCAAGCGTCCGAAGGTGCGCTCCACCAGAAACTCGTCGCGGTAGGCCTCCACCGCCTGGGGCAACGAGAGTCCGTCTATCGCCTGGTTCGTCGCGTACACGCGCCAGCCCAACTGTTCGATGGCCCTTGCCTGGGCATCGGGTTGCACCTGGCTGCTGAGCGAGAACTGACGAGCAGTGCGCACCGTCGCAGGGCGATTGCGGTACGCACGCACCGCCTGCGCGACGAGCTGTTCGCTCACCGTCACCGCGAGCAGTCCCTCCACCCGGAAGTGCGCCACGGTCTGGGCCACGGCTTGTTCGACTGCTGCCCGCTCCACAAGCACCGGCTTGCCCTGTCGCCTGACCATCAACTCGGCCAGCGCCGTCTGCGCTTGTTTCAGGCGGGCGTGCAGGGCCGTCTCCGCCGCACGCGCTGCCGCCTGCGAGCGCACCAGCAACCGTCGTGCCGTCCAGGTGGACGGCACTCCCTCCACCTGCGCCGTGATGGTCTCGCTGTCTTCATAGCCCTGCGCGATGCAGTGGGTGTGCCCATCAGCTCCTGTCCGCTCGACTGCGATCAGGGGCTGCGCGCTTTCCCGCAGAGCCGCCAGTTGCTGTGCCAGCCGCTCGGGGGGCATGTGCAGCGCCGACAAGGGACACAAGTAGTAGTCCCCGGCGGCCTGGATGCTGGCGCGGGTCTCCAGCGCGGCCATTTTACAATCCCCGACATACAACAAGCCTGGGGTATTCAAGCACGCCCGCACCCGTGCGATGGCAGGCAGAGACAAGGGGTCAGCAGCTCGTTGGCCCGCCAGCACCTCCGTGGCCATTGGCATGCCCAGCGGATCCAGCGTGGCCAGCATGACCTTAAGTTGCGGCAAGTCCGGTCGATGGTCTTTACTGTGGCCCAACTGCAGCAAGCCGTCCTCGCTCACTGCCCCATAACTGCTGGCCGTCGTACTATCCAGGCGCACGCAGTCGGCATGCAGGTCATACACCCGCACCAGTTGCCCCGTCAGCTCTCCCTCGAACGCTCGCCAGCGCTCATCGTCGCTCAAGTGTCGCAAGACATCAGCCAGTCGGTCATCACCCAGATCGCGCACTGCAAGCCGACCGTCGCTACAGGCTCGCAACGTTTCCAGGCGACGCTCTGCCCAGGGCTGTACGTGATTCATGCGATGGTCGGCTTGCGAGAGCACATGGGTCAGCCAGATGACGGTCACCACACCCAGGCTCAACCCCGTGCGGTTGCCGTGCGTCGGAAAGTGCTCGTCCAGCAAGTCGGCTATGCCCATGCGCTGCATGTGGGCCAGCAACAGCGGGATGTCATCTACCCGCTCCGTC
>JBKPBA010000202.1:0-5110 GCA_046726675.1 Chloroflexota bacterium | reverse complement strand
ACATCCCAACACAAACTCCAACTTCTACTTAAATTACCCTTGCTCATAATGTCAGCAGTAAAGCAGAAGTCGACATGGTGATTGAACAGGCGAAAGAAGCAGGGGCAAAGATCATCAAATCTGCACAAGATACTTTCTATGGTGGTTATGCTGGCTATTTCCAAGATCCAGATAATCATGTATGGGAAATAGCCTGGAATCCTCAGCTCTTACCTTAAATAAAAAGTGCTAATGCTGTAAATCACTTAATTCTATGGCTCACCCGCATTTTCCGTGAAAGTTCTGACATATCTGGGGCCGGAAGACATAATCGGTTTGCAGTTAAGGGCCAATCGGTGCTACGGGCAGTGCTGCGGGAGTTTTTCCCTGGCTCCACTCTATCAAAGCTGTCTGAACTGCTGGAGAGAGGAATACCGCGGCGTGGTTGATTCCTACTTGCTCGATATCCAGGCAGTTCGGTTTCCCCTCCCTGATTACCCTTGCGTACAGGCGGGAATCGTTGCCTTGATCAGTTACCCACTGGGTACTGAGAAACCGGGAGTCCGGCGTGCGGCCGTATCCGGGGCACACGTTAAAATTAAACGTGTAATCCCGCCCATTTCCGATTGTCAGCACATCAATATGATGGCCGACTGCGGCTTGTGCCACGCGTTGGTTTGTGGAATCGCCGCCAGTGACAGCACCCATCAAACTATCTTTGCCTCCAAACGGAACTGATGTATTCCCGTCCGGGAAGAGATGAACCAGGTCGGCCAGACTTTTCAGCACGAGGTGTTTGGATGCAAGTACCTTACAGTGCATCTGGTATGCATGTGATATCAGGGCATAGTAGATCCCGTGAAACCCTGGTATCCCACCTAGAGGTGAGCTCATGGTTGCGATGCCCAGGACCTGGCCTCCATTGAAATTGAGGTAGCCGTAGGTCATCATGTCTGCGAGCAGTCCATAAGCGATCACCCCGCCCATGCTGTGTCCGATCACATAAACCTGGGTGTTCGGGTGAAGTTCCAGATATTTGATGATCTGTATTTTCAGCCGGGTTACCAGCTCACTGATGGGATGGGTGAACGTTTCCTCGCAGGTATAGGGCAACGGGTCACCCCGTTTGTCAATTCCCCGGTAGCTGTAATTCAGAAAGTCCGCATCGGGATAGACCTTTTTCAGTGCTTTGACAATGTTTCTGAAGTCAGTGGAGGTGCTTGAACTCACAAGCCCGTAGGCTAACACGAACAGCTTGTGGGGGGGCGGTGGAAGGACTACTCTGTACCCATCCAGTTCTGCCGTAGATGTTGACGAGTCATACCTCCTGAGAAACACCATGCCGTTGTTGACAGCCGGTGGAGAACTGACTTCCAGACTTGACGGATCAGAGCCAAGCTGGTCACCTGTCTTTTCATCGAGCACAAAGACATGCTGACCCTGGTCGTAGTAAACGACGTAGACCGCGCCGTTCTGGACGGTGATTTCAGGAAGTCCTGTGTGAAATACGTCTGTAAGGGTTTGCTGCCATGTCACGGCGCCGTTGATTGCGTTGATGGCTTCCACACCGAAACCCTGAGGTGAGCGAAATGACGTGTAGATGCTAGTGCCATCCGAGGTAAGAAAATCAGGTTCATGATTTGGGTCCTTCACGTCCCAGATGTGTTGACCAAATGACTTGTCATAGGCTGAGACTGAAGTGATCAAACCCGAGGCTGACGGTGTGGTGTACAGGAGACCGATAACGCTGTCGGTTACGATAAGCTGTCGGTAGGTATTTTGTCCGTTGGCGTCGCCCAGGTTTTGAGACCATAGCAGGTCTCCGCTTTTCGTCATCGCCAGCAGGACTGAATCGCTGCCGGTGCTGCTTCGTGCCAATACATAGAGCATTGAATTGAAAATCACTGGTTTTTGCGTGCCAATGCAAGCGCAATTGGTTCTCCAGAGGTTTTTTCCCGATACCACGTCGTATGCAGTGACTGTGTACACGTCATCGATTGAGCCGCCAACAGAGTAGGCTATACCGTTATTGACAGTGGCAACCGGTAATGGTAGTTCGCTTATTGGTGGCGTCTGGTCGGAGGAAGCATCAAAGAGATGGACGAAGCCATCAAGGGAGGTGAGAGAGATCTTGTCGTTATCTACACTCAGGGAGTCGGGATCAAGTTGTCCATATGAGCTCAAGTCCCTTTGATAGTTGAGTTGGCCAGACTTTTGGTCAAAACCGAGCAGCTGAGTTCCCACAAGCTGATATACAACGCCGTTTGGAGATGGTACCGGGTTGCCTGAAGCCTGCGACTGGCGAGGTAAAGGCGTGTGCCAGATCAGTTGTAATTGGGCACGTGTGGGTGGGCTTTCCGGTGTTTTCATTCCGCCAAAGATGTCAATTGGCGGGACGAATATTCCAAGCTGGTACGCGACGAACAGGATAGTTGAGGCAATCAACAGAATGCCTAGAAGAGACCCTACTATGGCTCTCTTGGTTTTCATTTCGAAAACCCTCCTTTGTCAATGTCCGTGACTCCTGTACTGGATACCTGGTTCATCTTCTGAGGCAAAACACAGCCTTTGTATTGTATCATGTCAGCGCCTCTACCCATGCTCTGGTTTCTTATTTCTTGCTTAGACTGCAGCGGGCATGGTAGTATCAAGTCAAAGAACGCTTTTGCTATGCCTTTCTCCCGGTTCCAGCCTATACACTCATGTGAAAAGGGGCTGGGAAGGATCAAGAGGCAGAACACTAGAGAGCATCACATGAAAAAAATACCATAGAGGAGCATTTTTCTGTCCCTGAGATGACCTATCGCTTGAAGAGGCAGTTTGCTTCTGATTATGCCAAAGAACTTGACGCTCGCTTGCTTGACTTCGAACAGTGGCGCTTGCCCGAGATGGATCAGTACGGCATCGCTTTCCAGGTGCTCTCATTCACCTGCCCAGGCATTCAGGGGATACCTGATGCCGCCACCGCCGTTAAAACAGCCAAATTGCTCAATGATAGATTAGCGGATCTGGTTCGTGCCCATCCAACGCGATTTGCCAGCTTTGCCGCGCTTCCCATGCAAGATCCCAAAGAGGCAACGAGTTAACACACAATTCAATCATCATTGCGTGAGTATATCTGACAGCTCGTGCCTCGTCTGACGGATGCTCTGGCGCGTTTCCTCCTTCAGGTCGCGAGCAGGTTTTTCCGCGAAGATGACGACGAGCCGCCAGCCGCTGGGATGGACTGCTGCGACCATCACACCGCCAAATTTACCTGGTAGCTCTTGCAGAACGGCCTTTTTATCGCCGTAGGCTGCAGAGGCTTTCTGCGGCTGATGTCCAAGCTGGAGATTCAACTCGCGTTCGTTTGCCAGAGGTGCGTGCCCGGAGATATCACGAAAGAGCTTGCTACTGAACCGCTGTAAGGTGTCCTGGGTATCCGGCCCTTTCCAGGCAGACAATGTCCCCTGAGAATTGAGCAGGAGCGCTGTCCGCAATTCGGGCGATTCAACGAGCTGTGCAAGGCTCTCCTCAACCCGCTGCTGCATCTGTGGCGGCAAGACATCTGGAAGGGGGATTGCAGCGATAGGTGCCCGGTTTTCGTCGGGATCGAACTCGCGCAAATGCTGTAACGCCAGCACAATCCTTTCCCAGATCGAGGGCCGCACCAGAATCCAGGCCGTCTCTCGTTGATCGGGCAGGCGGATGGCAACCATGAGCTGCTCGTCCCAGGTGACTTCACGTGTGGGAAAGGTGGTGGCAATGTCGAGGGCGCGGAGTTCCCCAGCAGAAATATCGTCTCGTGCCCCGGTCAGGTTTTCCAGCAGGAATGCCCAGAGACGCTCCGAGAACTCCTCCAGGCGGCTTGGTCTGTATGCCGCCATCGCGCGACGCATCGCTTCTTCCTGCTGCAGACGTTCCTCCCGTCCCAGGGTCCGCATGTCTTTTCCTCTGCCCTCAAGCTCCTCCCATGAGGAGGTGCTGGCCTGAGTTGTGAGGTCCAGCGTTGCCACGGTGGCAAGGAGTGAGCGTGTGATGGAGAGAGTCGCATCCATACGTACCGCCAGTGCGAGGGCCTCGCTCAGACGCATATCAACCTCGTGTGTTTGTGTCCCCTGTCTGATCGTCAATGTTGCATAAAGGGTCTGCCCAGCGAGCGCATTGATCACTATACGCTGGAGCTGCGCACCGAATGACTCCAGCAGACGCTGAGAAAGGTCTTGGGGAAAGGGCAGAACGCTCGCGTCTCTCCGGGCGCGTAAGGCGACGAAAAGGGCATCGGCCTCCGATGGCGTGAGATGGACGGGCAAGCCACGCTCGGTTTGTGGGTCGCGCAGGATTACTAGATGTTGCCGGGTTAAGAGCAAGGTGCGCAACGAGTCAATCTGGAGTTCAACCAGGTCACCATTGGTCATGTTCTGTTCCTTTCTTTGCATGTCGATAGGTTGGAGGAGCGTATCCGCGAGAGGTCGCAGGAGTGTTTTGAGAAGCCTTCGTCCTTGAAACAGTCTCCCTTTCACCGTACTGATGGGAACGCCAAGCAGCTGAGCGAGTTCCTCATAGCTGTATCCTTGCAGATAGAAGCCAATCACCGCCTGACGATTCACCTCAGAAAGGTCTCCTAGCGCCAGCAGAATGGTCTCGTGAATCTCTCTCAGCATCTGACACTCCTCCAGAGTAGGGGGAGTATCGATCCAGAGCACCTGTAGTGTGACATCGTCGTTCAGAGTATACAGAGAGCGTTCGCGACGACGACGCAGCGCTGAACGTGCCAGGTTCGCCGCAATCGCATGAAACCAGGCAGCAAAGCGTGCTGGGTCCTGCAAGCGTGCTAGCCCGAGAAACGCCTGGAGCGAGGCTTCCTGAGCGATGTCCTGCGCCTCGAAGGTGTTGCCAAGGAGTGCAGTACAGAGGCGCAGCACACTGGACGTATAGCGTGATAACAAGATGTCAAATGCTTCCCGTTCGCCTGCCAGGACAGAGGCGACCAGGGTGGCATCGTCTTGATTTTCGTAGCGATCTCGGTGTTGCTTCATACCCTCTTCTGTCGTTCGAGAGAGCGAAAAGGTTAAAAGCAGTGGTGGATCGTAGCAGAAGTCAATCATCAAAAGATGAAACCTCCGATGCGCGTTCATACGGAGGGGGGAAG
>JBKPBA010000201.1:0-7861 GCA_046726675.1 Chloroflexota bacterium | reverse complement strand
GGAACACAGTACCAGTTCTTCATCGAGGTTAAAACGCTTCGCGACAAATTCTGTCATCCTATAGGCATTGCGCAAGCCAATCTCGCCAGTAGCGCAGTTGGCGTTGCCACTGTTTACGATCACTGCCTGTGCTCTACCACTACGAAGTCGTTCCTGGCATACAATGACGGGAGCGGCGCGTGTATTACTGGTTGTAAAGGTGCCGGCGGCTACACAAGGCACCTCCGATGCTAAAATAGCCAGGTCTTTGATGGTTGCATCAGATTTAATGCCACTTGCTGTTACGCCAGCGCGAAAGCCCTGTGGTGCTGTCACACAATTGTCGACCTCGCGAAATATGTCAGACAAAGAAAAGTACCTCCTACTAATGTGAAAAGCTGCCAGTTCCCAAGGCACAGCTACCCGTCAGTTGTAAGCAATTCTGGAAACAAGATAAATATTAGCTGCTCCATTGTACAATGTCAACTACCCCACGGCTACAGCCGGGGGCTTGCCCTCATCCCGCCGTGCGGGACAGGGCTTCAGGGCTGATTGACGGCAGCCCACTCTCCCGTGAGAGAGTAAAGCGGTTGCGGATGTTCTTCGCGGCATTGCGATCCGCATGATCGGAGAAGTCACAATGAGGACAGGTAAAGACATGACGCTTGCGCACGCCGCGCAGCCCACAATGCGAGCAGGTCTTGCTCGTGTAACGCGGGTCTACTTTGGAAACGCTTAAGCCATGTTCCTGCGCCTTGTTTGTGATGGCTTCACGGACAAGGCCGTGCTGCCAGAGCGAGAGGCGACGACGCAACGCGCGTCCGCGTATCTTCCCTTTCTGCGGTTGGGGCATCTGCAAATCCTCAAAGACGAGGATAGTGTGCGCGGGTGCCCACGCTATGAGGGTTTTCGCGGTCTGTTGCGCAAAGGTGCGTGTGCGGTTGCGTTGCTTGCGACCAAGCCGTTTGAGGAGACGGCGCACCGAGCGGGTGTCCTTCTTCTCTGCCTTACGGGTCGCGTGTTTGGACTGTAGCCGGGAGCGGGTTTTCGCCGTGCGGCGGTTCTTGACCTTGATGGCTTTGCCCGAAATAAAGAGGTCCCTCCCCTCAGGGTCTACCGCCACCAAGGCGTTGGTCTCATTGAGGTCAATACCAACGGGCAACACCCCTTGTGGCTCAGGCGCTTCCAGGGTGATGGTAACGCGCCCAATAAGCTTGCCGCTTCGTTTGATCACAGTGAGGCTATCGATCTCTTTGGCCCGCGCAAAGCTCGCCCGGAAGTCCTCTGGTACGGAGTACATCAGGCGCTTGCGCCCGCCTACTGTCCAGATGGACAGAGTGCCATCCTGCCGGAATTTGGCATCACGCCCGCGCACCCCTATCAGGAACAGGGCACGAGCACGCCAGAAGACAAACGGGCGAGTTGCGGGCTTGTTATTCGACCTGGCAGAGGCATAAGCCCCTGCCACCAGGCGGATAGCCGAAATGGTCATTTGCGCAGAGAGCGTTCCTTTCACCTGATGGTAGCAGGTGCGTTGCAAGGCCAGGGCACTCAGGTTCTTCCCCTCATTATAGCAGGGGAGAGAGAGCGCATGCTGTACCTCTCGGAACGCCTCAAGCGTGCGTTCCAGATCGGAGTCTGCCTCGATGATGATGGTGACCGTGCGCTGGATATCCATAGAACGATTGTACTACACAGCATGAGCAGTGTCAACTCAACTGTGTGGAGTATTGGGCGGCCATTCCTCCCTACGGCTGAAGCCGAGGGCACCCTGGCCGCATTTGGTAGAAAGTTCTGAGAACAACCCCAGGAGCAGTCGTATATCTATAATTGATGACTGAAGATGATTCTCATCGCCATATCTCTCTGTTTTCATTGGTAACATCTCTTCATGTAACTAATAATTATTATGAATAATTTTGGACGCATTTGATATAAAATATTCATAATTTGAAGGAATATAATAAATAACTTATAGGAATGATAATTGCAGGGAGTATGACAATATTTGATAACATAATGGAATGAGGTAAATAACTTGAAAGAATAATAAAAATATGTTACGGTGGTTACATAAGACGCTGAGTTCTTTGAGTAGATTGTTGCATTTACCCAGGGAGGTACAAAGTGGATTATCGGATCTCGCTCGTTGGTCTATTGATAGGTTTTCTCGTCGGACTTACTGGCATGGGTGGTGGATCTCTGCTTGCTCCCATCATGATTCTCTTCTTTCGTATCCCACCTGTATGGGCAGTTGGAACTGATATTGCGTATTCTACAGTCACAAAAGCTCTTGGCTCAGTTGTACATTTCCGGCAGAAAAATGTGAATTATAAGGTCGCCCTATGGCTTGCCTGCGGTAGTGTGCCAGCTACACTCTTGAGCGTGGGCCTCGTTCAATACATTCGTAAACATTATGGCGCCGTTGTGAACGGCGTTATTCTTCATGCGCTTGGTTTTACGCTCGTGTTAGTAGCAGTGATGCTTGTCCTGAAACCGTTTATCATGCGTTATTTTGATCAGCGGCGCATGGAGAAGCAGAAACAAGAAGCGTTAACAGGCGAAATTAGCTCCACAGAACGATCCAATCGTTGGGAGAAGTGGTATCGACCAGTAGTTACCGCTCTGGTAGGTGCCGTTGTAGGCTTTCTCGTCGGCCTGACTTCTGTGGGAAGTGGTACGCTGATTATCGTGTCCCTAGCCTTCCTCTTTCCCAGGTTGACTTCTAAGGAATTGGTCGGCACTGATATTTTTCAGGCATTTATGCTGCTTGCATCCGGAGCTATAGCCTATTTCGTTGCGGGTACTATCAACTGGCCTATCGTGGGTATGCTCCTGATTGGCTCACTCCCTGGTGTCTATCTAGGCAGCAAGTCAAGTAAGTTCATTCCTGAACGATTCATGCGCCCCGTATTGGCAACTGTGCTGGCTGTATCTGGGTTGAAATTGATTTAGACAGGAGTGATTAAACATGAATCATCCCAGATTCGGCTGAAAGGATGGCTTTATCACTCATAAGCTCATCCTTTCAGCCGAATCGAGAGGGCGGCGAAAGAGGTGAGAACCGTCTCAACCTCTTTTCTGGTTATTTTTCAAAGTCCATGTCGAATACCGGCCCACCGCCAGCGTTCACAACACGCACTTTGAGGTGCTCCGGTGAAACGACGCGTATGTCGTAACTTATGCGATCATCTTGCACGAAAAGCCGATCGACTTGCCAATCTCCCCGCACATCATGCGCTTCGCCCATGTTACAGACGCTACCCATATGGAATTGTTGGTCGTAGTCGTCATAGCCGATCTGGTCAAATTCGACAAATTCTTCGACGCCTGGGATGCCGGTCAGGCGAACCTGGCAGAGCACTCCATAACTGGCGGCAATCAGCTCGTTGTGCCAGCGGCCTGTGATCGGAAACGAATCACCATGCACAGTCATAGTGCCGTTGCCTTTCCATTCTCCGACTAACTTTTTTAAGTGGGTTCGTGGTGAAACCATAGTACTCATCATCTCCTTTGCTTGTGCTTGAAATGTCTGCCCCACCCACGTCCGGGCGAGACGAGTTAGCGCTGCTTACGCAGACTCATGCATGGCCGCCAGATTGCGTTCTGCGACTTCCATAGTCTTCTGATACTCTCCCCTGGGACTGAACTCGATGACCTCGCTGTCCTCTTCAAAGAGGACGGTATGCCCCGGCGCCAGATAGTACACATCGCCCGCGCTGAGGACCTCTTCATGGTTGGTGTACTTGATTCGAAGGCGACCCTTGACGACGTAGCCCCAATGGGGACACTGGCAGCGATCATCGGGTAATCCCTTGAACAGAGGCGCGGTGTCAAGGCCAGCGGGGAAGCTCTCAAGTGCCGCGTTCATCTCGCCCCACTCCACCTGCTGGCTGCGCACGCCATCCCCATCAAATGCCACCGGTAAATCTTGCTTTGATCCACGCATAGATGCTTTTCTCTCCTTTTCCTGGTGCTGATCATACTTCTTTTTTCGCGCCTGGCGGTGATTCCGCCTGCGTTATGGAGAGTATAGAGCCAGATATGTACCGCTGCTATCGGGGGAACCTCCCAACTTTGGGAAGAGGCAAAGACGGCGAAAAGCTCTCTTGTGATAGGAGGAAACCCCTACTGGGAGAAAGCCAAAGCGATCAGGAGGCCATCATGCTATGCAAGGCCGTGCCGTATCGCGAAAGCGGTTGCAGCGGCCCGATTGTCGGTGACGGTTTTGTTGAAAATGCTGGTCAGGTGGTTGATCACGGTCTTTTCGCTCAAGACGAGCTCTTCGGCAATCTGGCGATTGCTTTTGCCAGCAGCAACAAGGCGCAGCACTTCGACTTCCCGCGAACTTAGCCCGGCAGGAAGTGAGCGGCGGGGCGATGATCGCTCCGGCAACTGCTCCAGTTGTGCTTGTATGGCAGGCATCTGCCCATGTAGCCCTATCTGCTGAAACAGGGCTAGAGCCTGCTCGAACAGATCGCGTGCGCGAGGCATGCTCCCTCGTCCTCCCTGAGCAAGAGCGAGTCGGGCCTGCGCCACCTGCGTGAAAGCCAGTTCGGAGAGCAGGTCCTCGCGACGGGCCATCTCCTCTGCCCTGTTCAGGCAAGCCTGTGCCTCAGACCAGGCCGTCTGGAAGGTGAAGAGTTCCCCGAGAATCCGGTCAACCAGCCCATCGAGGAATAAGCCCTGGAAAGGCAGCAGTCTGGCGGTAAAGCGTGCGATCCGCTCACGGTCTTCGAGCAGCAGAGCCATCTGCGCCAGGTAGAGCACGACATTGCCGCTGAGCAGAGTTGCTGGCTCCTGTGAGGCAAGCAACGTCTCAGTTTCTTGCAGGCAGGCCAGTGCCTCCTCTCGCTTGCCCAGCAGCGACTGGACCCACCCTAGAAGAGGCAGGTACCAGATCAAGACGCCCGGACCCATCTGGCGAAAGAGAGCTACCGCCTGCGCGAGAGCCTCCTCGGCTGCCACATAGTCGTAGTGCAGCGTGGCCAGAATGCCTCGTATCTGCAGGAGAAAGGCATGGGGTTCGGGGCTGGTCAGGGAGGCGATCGCCGTCTCTGACTGAGCGAGCCATTGCTCGGCTTCCGCGAAGTTTCCCAGGCAAGCCGCGCATGCTGCCAGCCAGGGGTACAGATGGCGCAACTGGTAGGGCTCCTGGCAACGATGGGCCAGTTCTATCCGGCGCAGGAGGCTCTCCTTCATCTGGTGAATCCGGCCACTCCAGAAGTAGGCCATGGTCAGGCAGGCGCAGCACTCTGCCGCCTCCGCCGGGTCATCGGCGGCAACCGCCAGCGTGAGGGCGCGTTCAAGCAGCGGAATGCCCTGAGGTAGCTCATTGCCGCGCACCAGCAGGTTTCCCACGACCCGGTTGGCCATCGCTTCGAGACGGCCTTCCCCAAGCTGACGGGCCAGTTCAAGCGCCTGCTGTCCGTAGGCCATGCCCTCCGTGTGCTTGCCGAGGCTCACTGCCAGAAGCGTGGCCAGCTCCACCAGGACCTGGACTTGCTCAGCACAAGCATGCTCGTGCAAGAGGGTGAGCGCTTGCTCAAGGGCAGCTTGCGCAGCGGCGTGCTCCTCCAATCGCGCCAAGGCCGCGCCTTGGCCACAGGCAGCACGTGCGGCGGCGACCACGTCGGGATGGTGGGTCCACCAGATCTGGGCGGCCTCGAATGCCTGCACCGCCTCGCGTTCCACCCCTGCGGAGAGCGCTGCCTCACCCAGAGCCAGCAACAGCGATCCGCGATGCTGGTCCTGCTGATCAAGCAGATCAAGTGCCGTGAGGTAATGGTGCATCGCCTCACCAGGAGCAGCAGCACGGATCGCCTGTGCAGCCGCGAGCTGGGAGTAGGTGGCCCCGCGCGCACGGTCACCACAGTGAGCAAAGTGGAAAGCCAACTGAGCAAGCTGTTGCGCATCCTCCTGGTCCAGACGTGCTTCCAGGACGCGCCCGATGAAGCCATGTAAGCGTCTCCTGCGTGCGGGAGTGACCTCACTGTAGAGGCATTCGCGCAGAGTGTCGTGGCTGAAGGTGTACATCCCCGGCAAGTCAGAGCGCAGGACCCCTGCCTGCATGGCAGCGAGGAGTCGCTCCTCGACCAGTTCCTCGTCCTGACCCATGACCTCTCCCAGCAAGGTGCTGGCAAAGGTGCGACCAAGGATGGCGGCGGAGCGTAATGTCTCAAGCACCTCTGGAGGCAGACGGGCGAAGCGCTGGCGAATGAGGCCGTTGATACTGGCGGGCAGGCTTGCGGGTGGGGAGGGACTGACGCTCGCGCGGCTCGGAGTCACGATCAGCCCGCCGGTTTCCAGCCACGCCCGGAGCAACTCTTCCAGGAAAAACGGGTTGCCTTCGCTCTCTTTCCAGAGCCGCTGGCTGAGGAGGTGATCGGGTGGAACACCCAGCAGGCGCGTGATCAGCTCGGCTACGTCCGCCTCATGCAGTGGCTGAAGTGTAAGTGTCATCAACTGCCGATTCCTGGTGAGGTTCAGGATGCTGCGCTCCAGCGCCGGGCGGCTCGCCAGTTCATCAGAGCGGTAAGCACCCAGGATACAGAGGCGGGAGACCGCTTGATGCTGAGCCACGTAGCAGAGCAGGTCGAGCGTGGCGGTGTCGGCCCAGTGCAGGTCATCCAGGAGCAGGAGCAGCGGGTGGGAAACAGCGATGGTGGACAGAAAGAGACCCACCGCCTCATAGAGGCGCAGGCGCGCCTGCTCTGGCGGGAGCGGGTAATCGGGTGTCAGTTTGCCCAATTGCCTCGGCAACTCTGGCAAAATCGTCGCCAGGATGGGCGCGATGGGATCGGCCTGGGCGCGGAGTTGCTCAAGTGGAGCCGTGCGGATGTAGCCGCCGAGGGCTTCCAGAAAGGGTAGATAGGGTGGCATGCCCTCGGCTTCGGAGGCACCTCCACGCAAGACAAGCCCGCCGATCTGTTCAGCACGCCCTGCAACTTCATTGAGGAGGCACGTCTTGCCAATCCCTGGTTCGCCTGCCACCAGTGTGACATGGAGGCGACCGGCAGTGGTCTTCTCAAACTGGCTCCAAAGGGTGTTAAGTTCGCGTTGCCTCCCTACCAGCACTCGTTCGAGCTTCGGTGTTTCCTCTGTCATGACTCGTCCTCCTGATCATCATCTCTTCGCCAACCGAGCAACGGACTACTATTTCTGGACGAGTATCCACTCAGCTCACTGTTCCATCCAGCGCGTCACATTGCGTACCGCCCGAACAGTCCTGGGTTGGTGCGGCGAAATCACCACAGACTGGCCTTTCACCTTTGCTTTGCCTAAAGGATACCCAATTCTCGTAGCAAAAACAAGGTGTTGACGCCAAGGTTATAGTCATTTCGACAATCCCTCCTTTCACTGGTTGAGGAGCTTACCGCGCAGATTTTAGAACTTGAAGAATGCCGTCCGCTCAGATACAAGGATTAATAATTAGAGGTTAAATACTACATCCAAATCCAACAAGGAGTTCCGACATGTTCAATGTTTGCCCAAATTGTGGTGAATATGCTGTACTCATACGCCAGAGTTTGTAGAGAACATGGTACAATTCAATAGATGGCTGAAGGCGAATGCATCTCTAACCGGGCCGCCAATGACGCTCTATGATACCAGTCATAAGGATATTGATGAGACAGTGGCTTTTATCGCAAATTGGATTCGCCAACGTTTGTGACATAAGTGTGAACTCATTCTATTTTGCTAAGGAGAAACCTGCTGCAAAAAGTCGAGCAGCAGCTTATTGACGTACTCGGCATTGTCCTGGTTGGAGCAGTGTCCTGCGTCAGGAACGACGACATACTGGCTCAGCGAGTCACGAGCCGCCCAGCGCGGCATGGCGGTTTTGATATTGCCAAGCTGATCATACTCGCCGCGTATGAGC
>JBKPBA010000200.1:0-3643 GCA_046726675.1 Chloroflexota bacterium | reverse complement strand
GGCTGCGCCCACAAGACAGGCGTACGAGCTCTATGAGGACCTTTCACAACGCATCGATGTGCAGCTTCAACGGCTGAAAGAGATCATCGATACCGATGTGGCTGCTTTTAATCAACTGATGAGTGAGTCTGGTGTACCAGCGATCATTCCCATTGCGACACTTCCAGTTAAACGCTGAATATGGGCAGATAGCACAATCTATGGTATCATACATCAAAACGTGTAGAAGGAAATATATGAATCAAGATCCAACTAGCCAGCTAGGAAGATGGATAAATGAACAAGGGCTGGACGCCTTTCTCGTTATTCAACCACAAAATCGTTCGTATTTGAGCGGCTGGCTCAATGATGATACAGAGGGCGCCGGTCTATTGCTGGTAGGACAGCAGCAACAAGTATTATTGACCAATCCACTTTATAAAGAAATAGCTGAGAACGAGGCTACTGGTTGGGAAGTAATTGTGCCGTCATCACGTGAATATGCTCCAACTATTGCTGAGCTTGCCGGTGAGTATGGTTGGAAAAAAATCGGCTTCGAATCTGTTGCCATCAGTTATGCCGAATATGAGAAGATTAGCAATGCTGGCAAAGACATCTACACTCTCCAACCATTCGAGCAAAGCCCTGTAGACCAACTACGCCTGGTGAAGCAACCACATGAACTGGAGCTACTCAAGCGTGCAATTTCTATTACTGATGAGACATTTGCACATATCTGCGACTGGATTCAACCCGGTATGACTGAAAAAGAAGTACAATGGGAAATTTTACGCAAGATGGTAGCATTAGGAGCTGATGGTACAGCTTTTGAATCGATTGTCGCTTCTGGTCCAAATGGTTCAATGCCTCATGCTCATGCAGGCCAGCGGCGTATTCAGGCAGGTGAACTGATCACGATCGATATGGGCGCTCGCTACAAAGGGTATTGCGCAGATATGACCCGTACCATTTGCCTGGGTGAGCCTGCTGATCCTCGTGCGCATGAAGTCTACCAGGCTGTACTTCGGTCTATGAAAACATGTGAGTCAGGCATATATGGAGGAATCTCAGCCAAAGATGCCGATGCTTTAGCGCGCAATTCCCTTGAAGACCTGGCGGAGTACTACGTTCATAGCACAGGCCACGGCGTGGGCTTGCAGATTCATGAAGGGCCGTCACTTTCACCACGTGCCCCTGACGATCTACAGGTGCCTGTTGGCTCTGTTGTCACAGTTGAACCTGGCGTCTATATCCCAGGCTGGGGTGGAGTGCGTATCGAAGATTGCGTTCTGGTAACCGAGAATGGTTCTGAAGTGTTAACAAAATCACCGACCGGACTGGTGATTTCGCGATAAATGTAAGGAGATTTGAAGAATGATATCTACCAGTGATCTCAGAAAAGGAGTCACCATCGAATTTGAAGGGCAGCCGTGCAGTATACTTGATTGGCAACATGTAAAAATAGGTCGTGGTGGCGCGATCATTCGTATGAAACTACGTAATTTGCGTACCGGCTCAACGATTGATCGCACCTGTGATGCGGGTGATAAATTCAAACGTATCTACCTGGATCACAGTTCAGTTATCTATCAGTATCAAGATGGTGACCAGTATCATTTTATGGATACCAGCACCTATGATGACATCATATTGACTGGAGACCAACTCGGCGATACCAAAAATTACCTGATTGATAACCTGGAGCTTGATCTGATGCTCCTCGATGGGGAACCTATATCGGTCGAGCCACCAGAAAAAGTGGTATTACGTGTTGACTATACTGAGCCAGGATTCAAGGGTGATACTGCTACAGGAGGTACCAAACCTGCAACTACGGAAACTGGTCTTGTAGTACAGGTGCCGCTTTTCGTTTCAACAGGCGATATGATTCGTGTTAATACCACAACCGGTACCTATGTAGAACGCGCTTAGAAGCATTATTTATATCTGGTTGGAGAAACAATAATGGACGGAATCAGTTACAATCCCTCTGTGGAAACCGGTCCGGCCAATTTATCGCAGGATGATACTACTGCAAATGTCATTAGTATCGAGCAGTTACGGCATCTTGTGCGTTTGCTCGATAATAGTGATGTTTCTGAACTGGAGTTGAGACGGGTTGGAGAAGGAACGCGTCTTGTGTTGCGCAAGGCAAAGGCTCCCGAGAGCAACGATCATTCCATAGAGCGCCACTATGTACCTGCGACTGTCAATGTTCCTTCCGCAGAAGCACCTGAAGAAACTGAACACAAAGTTCTCGCACCCTTAGTTGGCACTTTCCATAGATGGGCAAAACCAAAGGGGGGGGCTCTGGTTGCTGTGGGTGATCGTGTCAAAGCAGGTCAACTCGTGGGTACTATCGAGTCACTCAACGTGCTGAATGAAGTAGAAACAGCGGTAGCTGGTCACGTAGTTGAGATCTTTGTGCAAGAGGGGCAACCTGTTGAGTATGGACAGTTGCTCATGACTATTGATAGCTCGACTGGGGAATAGAGGGCAGAATGTTATTTATAGATGCGACATCAATCTTAAGTGTCACGCAGGTATCTCGCTATTTGAAAGAACTGCTGGACACGGATGAGATTTTACAAGATGTATGGGTTCGTGGCGAGATTTCTGGCTGCAAAACGTACCCCTCGGGTCATTGCTATTTTACACTCAAAGATGCTGAAGCACAACTGTCCTGTGTCTTTTTCAAGAATGCCCGCCTGCGTTCATCAACGCCAGAGCTTCGTGATGGCATGGCAATTGCCGCGAATGGCCGCATCTCGCTCTATGAACGTGACGGTAAAATGCAATTGTATGTTGAAAATGTAGAACTTTTTGGCGATGGCGCCTTGTTTCTGCGTTTTGAGCAACTCAAGGCGCGTTTAGCTGCCGAAGGACTTTTTGATGACTCGCGGAAACGTCCCCTCCCTTCGAGTCCATCAATAGTTGGTATTGTGACGTCTTCAGAGGGAGCAGCGCTACGCGATATGCTGCGCGTACTTCGAACACGTTTTCCCCTTGCGAGTGTTATCCTCTACCCTACACTTGTGCAAGGCACAGAAGCTCCAGCAGCCATTGCTCATGCGCTTGATGTACTCAATGCGCATGGTAAAGCAGAAGTCGTGATTCTAGGCCGTGGCGGTGGATCGATAGAAGACCTGTGGGCATTTAATGAAGAAGTAGTTGCGCGTGCGATAGCACGTTCGCGTATCCCTGTTATTAGCGGCGTTGGCCATGAAACGGATTTCACAATTGCTGATCTCGTAGCGGACTATCGTGCCTCAACCCCAACAGCGGCCGCGGCCGCCGCCGTTCCTGATATTAGCGAATGGCGCGAGAAACTGCTGGAATTTCAGGAGGAATTGACAGAGTCTATCGAAACATATCTTATCGATCAACACGAGCTACTTGGGCGAACCAGGCGTGATTTATTGCGCCTGAATCCGCAGTATCAACTCGAACGACTGCAACAGCGACTTGACGATACTTCTGCGCTCTTGCAAGCACGTATGCAGCATATTCTATCATTGCGCATTGAACGCCTCAGAGGTATTGCTTTGCGTTTACACTCACTAAGTCCTTTACTAACAATTGCTCGTGGTTTTGCAGTTGTGCGCCGGGATAGCGATCATTCCCTTGTAACTAAAACACAACAGGTACACCCAGGAGACGAACT
>JBKPBA010000199.1:0-10896 GCA_046726675.1 Chloroflexota bacterium | reverse complement strand
GGCAGTTCCTGGTGAGGGAAACCCACATGCCAGGATAATGTTTATCGGTGAAGGTCCAGGCTTCCATGAAGATAGGCAGGGACGTCCTTTCGTTGGCCCCGCCGGACAATTTCTGGAAGAACTACTGGCGAGTATCAATCTAAAACGCGCAGATGTATTTATCACAAACATAGTGAAGTGTCGTCCGCCGGGCAATCGTGATCCACTCCCTGCTGAAATCAATGCCTGTAATGATTATCTTGAGCGTCAAATCGCCGCAATCAATCCCCAGGTCATTGTGACTCTTGGTCGCCATTCAATGGAGAAATTCTTTGGAGGGGAGAAAATCAGCTCCATTCACGGTCGCGCACGTAAGATCGATGGAAGAATTTGTATTGCTATGTATCATCCTGCGGCCGGCCTCCACCAACAAAATCTCAAAGATACCATTCGCTCTGATTTCAAGAAGATTCCCCATCTGATGGCCGAGGCTGAACGCCAGTCTTCTGAAGGGCAAGTGCAGACAACATCATCCGGTTCGAAAGAGGAGCCACCAGAACAACTAGCACTGTTTTAAACAGAACTATTCTTTTCGTAACGTAGCAATAGGAACTCCAATGAGTCCTGCAGTCCATTGGAATTCCTATTGCTTTGTTACTCCACTGCTAAAGCAAGCAAAGATTATACATTTTCTGTAATTGTGACTTCTTTCACTTGAGTATATGACAATAGTTCATTATACTCATATATAGGGGAGTACGTACTACAATTCCAGGAGGTGTGAATGCAAGAGAACATCAAAAAGCTCTATTTCCTTGGGCTGCTGGTTCCTCTGTTGGCGATTATCATCGCCTTTAGCCCACTCTCTAGCGGTAATTCGATAGCGTCTTCAACCTGGACAGGCACAACAACCTATTGGGCCAATGTACGTACTGGGCCAGGCACAAGTTACGGTATTGTTACCGTCTATGCACCCGGTACGAATGTTACCGTGTATGCCACCGTCTCAGGACAGGTTGTCTGGGGTGGCATATCCAACTGGTATCGCATCACCAGCTTAAGCAGTAGCCCGCGTTTCCTCTATGGAGGGCTGGTTTCTGCAACGTCCAGCACAAGTGGAGGTGGTGTGACTCCTTCTCCTACTGCTGCCGGGAAGGAGATTATTGTGAGCCTCTCACACCAGTGGATGCGGGCCTATGAGAATGGGGTAGAAGTCTACAATTCGGCCGTCATGACCGGACGACCGGCTCTGCCAACGCCCACGGGTACATACCACGTCTTTTTGAAGCTCCATCCTACGGCCTTTACCTCCCCATGGCCGTATGGCTCGCCCTACTGGTACCCGCCGACTTACATCAATTATGCGTTGGAGTGGAGAGCAGGGGGCTTTTTCCTGCATGATTCCTGGTGGCATAGCGTGTATGGGCCAGGAACCACTGGCTGGCACTATGATCCGCAATTTGGCTGGCAATGGGGTACTCATGGCTGTATTGCTATGCCTCTGAACGCTGCTGCATGGCTCTATAACTGGGCCCCTATCGGGACGTTAGTACAGGTCAATCCGTAGTGCGTTGTTTGGGGGCGCGATGAGTAATTTCCTCGGTATCAAGGCTTATCGCACCCCATATATTTCCTTATTCCCCGGCGGTAGCTCCAACGACGAAAGCATCAACCTCGCTAATTTTACCACGCCAGTAGGGCACTTTAATTTTATGCCCGGCACTCATAATTGTGACATCACTCATGTGTATATAGCGGAAGACAATAGGCAAACCTTCAGGTCCAATTTCTGGCTGATCCTGCGGAGGCACTAGAGCCATATAATATTCGCGTAAAGCATCAGCCGTCTCTGGCTCCCGTTCGCGGAGTAGTTCTTCGTTCAGTTCAATATAGAACTGGGCATATCGCTGGGTACTGACCATTATGCCGAATACGAGAAGACCATTCATCTGAAGCATCATCTCGATTTCCAGGTCTTGTAGCTCTACCAGGCGCGCCCACATTTGCAATGCGAAATCCTGATCGCCATACTCTTTAAGCCACAGGTTGCGCCGCTCTGCACGTGTGAGAGGGCGAAATGGTGTTTCCGCCGGTATTGTCTCGTCTGGAGTATCAGCCTGGGCAGACTCTTCGGCATTGTGTTCTCCCTTGGTCTCTTCATCCATCGTCTTGATCACTCTCTATTCACATTGACGATTTCATTTGAGAACGGAGCATTATTTGTGGGTGGTACTTGCGCTGGTGTGCCACAAAATGGAAACGGAAACGGGCATGGTGGCTTTGGTTTGCATCTATCTCCCTTACAGCGAGGGGGAGGAGGTGTATAAGGCCCTTGAATCGTTGGCATTGTGCCGTCGATAAACCAATCGGTCACGGTAGGCTCACCTGGATGTGGCAAGAGACCAGTATACGCCGAAACTGTGCCAGGTTGTACATCGTCAGGTTTGATGAAATCGTCTGGCGGGTAGTGATAGTAGTTCGAGACAAACTCCATTACATCGTGCCAGATAGGTCCTGCGCCTGTGATACCAATCACATTATTCATTATGCTATTATCGCTGTTCCCGGCCCAAACGCCCACGGTGAGATACGGTGTATAACCGATTGTCCAGTTATCTTTGAAACTATCAGTCGTGCCGGTTTTGGCAGCGGCAGGGCGATCAAGCTCAAGCGGGTTACCTGACCCAAATTCGTGATAACGCGATGCCTTGTCTGAGAGGATACTGCTCATCAGAAAAGCGACATCTTCTCGGATCGCGCGCACACCTTGTGGATGCGCGGCATTATAGATGTAGAGAGGATTGCCCTGGCTATTAGTGATCTCCAGTATCGAAGTTGGCGCTACGCGTACGCCACGATTAGCGAACGTAGCATAAGCGCCTGTCTGATGTAAGAGTGATACCTCCGCGGTACCAAGTGCCAATGACGGGCCAAGCGAACTGGGAGACCGGCTGGCTATTTCGGTCAGTCCCAGTCGTGCGGCCGTATTTAATACGTTTGAAATACCCGCATACTCGATCGTATCGACGGCTGGAATATTAAACGAATTGGCTATCGCATTGCGTACGGTCATAGGAAAGCCTGTATGGAATTTCCCGTCATAGTTCGGTGGCGTATAGTAACCATTCGATCCCTTCGTCGGATAAATGGTCTGATGATCCTGCAGGATCATAGCAGGATACCAACCCATTTCAAAGGCGGTTGCGTAGACGATTGGCTTGATCGATGAGCCTGGCTGGCGGAGTGCTAACGCAGCATTATAATTCCCGCGCACCCGTGAATTGGTATCATCATACTTCGCACTGCCATTCATCGCCAGTATTTCGCCGTTGAAAGGATTCATCACTACCACGGCTGCGTTATTCACATTGTTCTGCTTGTTGAGTGGGCCATAACAGCCCAGGTAGTTATCACAGGTCACTCGGTAGAGATGATCATAGGTAATCTGCTCGACCTTCTTCTCTACATCTAAATCCAGTGTCGTATAGATGTCGTACCCTCCGTCAAGGAGGTTTTGCGCTCCCAGCAGCGGTACCAAAACCTGGTCAATGACATAGTGCACAAAATGAGGCGCCTGGATGTTGTGTGGAAGGGGCTTGAACACGAATTTCGCCATCTCATGTTCCGCCTTTTGAGCCTGGGTGATGGTAACCGTGCCAAGAGCAACCATCGCTTGTAAAACATCTTTTTGCCGGGCGAGCGCGGCAGATTTATTGATTGTCGGGTCATAGTACGAGGGACTTTGAGGCAATCCCGCCAGCATGGATGCTTGAGCAAGGTCAAGCTGTGAAACTGCCGGGGTGCAACGCGAACGCGTACATTTCGGTTGGAGATTGAAATAGTTTTGGGCAGCAGCTTCAACGCCATAATTCAGGTCGCCATAATAGACCGTATTCAGGTACATTTCCATGATCTTCCACTTGGGATATTGTTGTGTGAGGCCATATGCCATGACTATTTCCTGCCCTTTGATTTGTATAGTACGAGGCTGGCTCAAGAAGAGCTGATTCTTGATGAGTTGCTGGGTAATGGTACTACCGCCCTCAACTACCGTCTGGTTTTGTAAGTTAGCAATTGCTGCTCTTAGCGTACCCTGAACATCAACGCCGCTATTGGTCCAAAATGTGTGATCTTCCGCTGCAACTGTGGCACTTATCAGTAAAGGTGAGATGTCGTTGTAATTTACATAGGTGCGTCTCCCATATTTAGGGTCATAAAGTTCATATAATAAGCGCCCTTTGCGGTCAAATATACGTGTTGATTGGAATAAGGTATGATTAGCCATGCCGTTGAGGAGCGGAAGCTGTGCCTGGTAATAAGCATATACGCTTCCAACTCCACTTGAAATCAAAGAAAGTAGCACTGCGAAGAAAACGAAGAATACTAATAATGGGCGTGCAGATGCGTTCAGACTATGCTGAAACCGTTCCTGGCGACGCTTCATTAGAAGGAAGTGGTTGATGCGCGTGCGACGTTGCGTGAGATTTTGTGCTTCTAGATTTCCTGACGTTGTTGATAGAGCTTCATTTACCGGTCGAGCAGCTAGATCAGGCGCCAGACTTGTTTCTTCTCGTCCGGCATGTCCATTGGGCGATCTTTCACCGTCGCTGGTAGCCTTGACAAGGGTACGCGCTTCGTCATACGCATTATCGTTATACTCGTCCATGTACACTCCAATCTTTTTCTGAACTGGTATATGAGAATGGATGAATGATTGTCTTGTTCACATCATTTAGTATAACGCATGATTGCCTTCTGACGTTTCTTATCTGTATAAGGGTGTACTATTGTATAGTATTATGTGTTGTGCAACTCTAGTATATTGATTACGTAATTACCTAGGGAGTGCGATATATCGTAATCAAGGAGCAATATATGAGCCAGCAAGAATTTGAAATGGGATCACAATCCAATCAGCAAAACTCCTCGAATGAGGAGGATGAGATACACCAGCCGCAGTATCCGTACTCCTGGTCGGGCAAAATAAATCCGGAGGGAGTTCCTAGAGATGAGCCACCTTCCAGTTACGATGCAACTATAATGCAACAAGGATATCAGGCACAAACTCCGCATGCAAAAAACGTTCCAGGTTCGCCTCAAGCTCAGGTAAGCAGCCAGCGCGAATACATTGCCCCTAGAGACGATGGTGATGCTTACGAGCAAGGATATCGTCCATACAACGCTTACAATAGGGCCCAAAGCGGTCAAGGACAGGGTGTACCGCCATGGGCGCGACCACAACAACACCAGCGTAATCCCGTACGATTCGCATTTATCATTCTCGTTTTACTTGGTGTGGCATTTTTAATGGCTATCTTTGGTTCCATGGGACCAATGATGGGGTTTGTCGGGGGTGTAATCGGCACATTTATCCTGGCGATACTATTCATAATGCTGGTACCACTCCTCATCCTTTTTGTTATCTTCGGAGTCATTTTTAGAATGTTCCGTCCACGTCGTGCCCGGTATTGGTACTGGAGACGTGGCCCCTGGTGGTAAAAGGATGATATTATGTAATTACTATATGTAATTGCTAAAAAATATTTGTTGATAGTTGAGTGAAACATTGACAGAGATTGAACAAAGCGCCTCTCTGGTGTCTGACGAAATAGACCTGACAAACATACGTGAACTACGCAACTTCCTGTACGCGCATCATATTCGGCCCAATAAAGCCTTTGGGCAAAATTTTTTAGTTGATCATGATGTCTTACTGCATATCGTTGAAGCAGCAGAAATCCATGCAGGTGACCAGGTTCTTGAGCTTGGAGCGGGTACTGGCGTACTGACACGAGAACTGGCAAAGCGTGCCAGGCGCGTGGTGGCTGTTGAGTTGGAGCGCGAAATGTTGTCATTGCTCACCAAAACCACGCGCAATTATGCTAATGTCGAAATCATGGAACGCAACTTGCTGTATGTCGACCCAGGAGCGATTTTTGGATCGGACTCTTATAAGCTCGTGGCAAATTTGCCGTACTATATCACGGCTCTAACGTTCCGTCATTTTCTGGAAAGCGCTAATCCGCCGCGCTTGTTCGTGGTGATGGTTCAGTACGAAGTCGCGCAGCGCATCGTTGCAGCTCCGGGTGATCTTAGTTTGCTGGGTGTAAGCGTTCAATTCTATGGAGAGCCGAAAATCATTGCACATGTACCAGCACGAGCGTTCTATCCAGCGCCCAGAGTTGATTCTGCTATATTACGTATCGATTTGAAGGACGAGGTACCGCTAACGCCGGGAGAGCGTGATAGCTTCTTTCGCCTGGTGCAGGCCGGTTTCTCCGAGCGTCGTAAGCAACTCCATAATTCGCTGGCGCATGGGCTTCATCGCAAAAATGTGGATGTACAGCCATGGTTGCTGGCGGCAAGTATCGATCCCAGCCGTCGGGCCGAAACGCTGAGTATAGAGGACTGGTTACGACTCTGGCATGAAATGGAAAACAATGTATAAGCCCGTCGGCCTCTGGCATAAAATGGAAAAGATATGACGACGCAGGAACTCTACTGTGACAACTGCGGCGCAGCTAACCCAGCGACAGCTCGCTTCTGCCAGTTTTGCGCTACGCTGCTCCCTTTTAAGCATTCTACCGGTTCTTTGCCGGATCAGACCTTGCTGGCTGGTCGCTATCAACTGTTAAGCCGTATTGGTCAAGGTGGCATGGGAGCAGTTTACAAAGCTGCAGATACACGCTTCAATAATCGCCCGGTTGCTATCAAAGAGATGAGCAGCACCGGCTTAACTCCTGCTCGTTTACAGGAGGCTGAAGCAGCATTCGAACATGAAGCCCACTTGCTCGCTGATTTGCTGCACCCCAACTTGCCTCGCATCTATGAGCACTTCACAGAAAATGACCGTTCGTACCTGGTCATGGATTTTATCGAGGGACAGACATTAGAGGAATATCTGGAGCAAAAAGGTGGAGGTCCGCTTCCTGTAGATCAAGTCATCACATGGGCTGAGCAATTGTGTGATGTTTTGAATTATTTACATTCGCGCCAACCGCCGATTATTTTTCGTGATTTGAAACCGGCAAATGTAATGATCAGCGAAAGCGGCCACGTGTATCTGATTGATTTTGGTATTGCACGTTTCTTCAAACCAGGGAAGCAACACGATACGGTTGCGCTGGGTTCACCTGGCTACGCTGCTCCCGAACAATACGGCAAGGCGCAAAGCACGCCACGTTCCGATATTTATAGTCTGGGTGCGCTGCTGCACCACCTGTTGACTGGTGTAGATCCCAGTGAGCAGCCATTTTTCTTTCGAGACGCCTCACAATTAAACTCTGCCATCGATCCTGCGTTTGACGCACTACTGAAACAAATGCTGGCAATGGATAGCGATCGACGGCCAGCCAGCGCACAGGAAGTATTGAATGCCTTAAAAGGAGCGGCTACCAACCAACCGCGGTCGACATCAAGGCCGTTAGCTTATACCCAAGACCCTTTGCTTGACCAGGCCTACGCGCTCTATACCCAAAAACGCCTGGATGAGGCGATTGCTGTTTATAACAGGGCATTGAAGGCAAATAACACCAATCCACTAGGATGGCAGGGATATGGCCTTTCGCAGCGACTAAAAGGACTCAATCAGGATGCATTGTCCTCATTTGAACATGCCTTACAACTGGATCCGGGGCTTGTCACTTCCTGGAACGGGAAAGGCACTGTTCTCGGCACGTTACGCCGTCACCAGGAAGCGCTGGATGCCTTTGAGCACGCGTTGCAGTTGGAGCCACACAATGCCGCAGCCTGGAATGGCAAAGGGGCAGCCCTCCATGCATTGGGACGTTCAAATCAAGCTCTGGATGCTTTCGAAAAAGCGCTACTCTATGATCCCCAGTTAGTGCAAGCCTGGTATAATAAGGGGCTCTTGCTCCATGATATGGGACGCTTTAGGGAGGCAGAACAGGCCTTCCAGCAGGCCATTCACCTGGATACCAGGTTTGCTCATGCGTATTTTGGCAGAGGTCAAGCATTATACGCCCTGCAAAGGCTGAAGCAGGCGCTCCAGATGTTTGACCAGGCAGTTCAAAAGAACTCCTCGTACGTTGAAGCCTGGAATAGACGCGGGAATGTCCTTGATGAAATGAGTGATACGACACGAGCGCTCCAATCATACGAAAAGGCGCTGCAAGTCGACCCACATTATGCGCCAGCCTGGAGTGGCAAGGGCGGTGTCCTGCGGCAGCTCGGTCAGTACTATGATGCCTTGAAAGCCTATAATTTTGCGCTGGATATCGACCCCAACTTTGCACTTGCCTGGAACGGCAAAGGCAATACACTCTATAACTTACGTAACTTCCACGAGGCGCTGGCCGCTTACGAACATGCTCTTAAACTGAATCCGCGCCTGAGGACTGCCTGGCATAACAAATCGCTGGTGCTCAACCAGCTTGGTCGCTATCAAGACGCGTTGGATGCCGCAAACGAAGCTATTCGCCTCAGACCCGATGATCCCGATAATTGGTTGCGCAAAGCTGAATCTCTGAAGAAACTACGCCGGCGTGAGGAGGCGCGTTTCGCGGAGATGCAGGCTGCGAGATTACGGGGAAATGCGTAATTCAGATTGCTGTCCTCTCATTTGTAGCTCTCCCTTTCTTCCCAAATTTGCTCCATATGAACATGGACATCTGGCTTTTAGTATTCGCATTCGATATCATGAGTATATTCTCTCTTGGTGGCATTATTATTGCGAAAAAGAGTGGACCTCCCTGGTAGGCGTTCATATGATATCCTTATTACGGTAAGAGCGATGACGTAGGAGAGCTACCGAGGGAAAACATTGCGAGTGTGAGAGCAAAGATATGGGACAACAGAGCAGTAGTCGATTGCTCTTGGCTACCAAACCGGCCATTCCACCTACACGGTCAGACCTTGTTCTTCGTCCGCGGCTTTTCAACAAGTTACAAGCCAGCAAGGAGCATCCCCTCACGCTTCTTGCAGCTCATGGTGTATCTCGTATCAGCACTCCTGGCCGATTGGTTGGATGGGAAGCGTAGCCCCAAAGTGGTAAGCGTCTCCAAATCAGTCCAACCAGCCGCGCAGGCATGAAAGGGAGAAGATTGAGAGGCATTCGCACATTGATTCGTGAGTAACCAATCTTATGAAGCCGCCTCTTTCTTTTGTGGTCTTGTGATATGTTGGCGATAGAGGCGCTCGTGTGTATAGATAACAACGCCAATGAGTAACCAGCTAACCTCGGTCAGGGTTGTGTTTATAAAGGAGAGACCGTCTGCTCTGCTACATGTATTGCTCAGTCACCTTCTCGGAGGACTTAACGTGAAGGAGAGGAAGATTATGAATGCACGAAGTCCCATAGAACGACTTAGGAGGAACGAGAATGAACCTTCAAGGCGACGGGCAGTTGCAAACGTCCAAGACGAGGCAGCGAATGCAACTTCCGGATGGCCGTACGCTCGCGTTCGACGAGTATGGGGCGGCAGACGGGTTCCCAGTCGTGTATATGCATGGGACGCGCGGCTCACCTTCTTCGAGGAGGAAGGTCATATCTCGCTCTCTGCCAGGCATATGCCAGAAATACTGAGTGCAGTAGTAGCCGCCGCTAAGAAGTATCTGTAGACGCTCAAGGCCATGTTGGTGCGTGACGTCCAAATCTCTGGGAGTGATGTCGAATACTGGTGAGTGCACCGAAAAGGGCCTGTTCTTCTGAAAACAACGAAAGGAGCAAAAGATGACCACTGTAGTGTTGATTAATCCGTTTGAGGTGCCGGCGGGCCAGGAGGAGGAGTTCCTCACGCAGTGGCGCGAAGCCGCCGAGCTCCTGCGACACGCGCCAGGCTTTGTCTCGACCCGGCTCCACGAGAGCCTGGATCCACAGGCAAAGTTTCACTTTGTCAATGTCGCCGAGTGGGAGTCACCACAGCACTTCCAGGCGGCCATGAGAACAGAGGCGTTCCAGCAGATAGCCCGGAAGATGCCTTTCACCGCCTCTCCGGCGCTGTATCGCGTTGTCGTCGAACCAGAGGCATTTCCGCCACAACCGCGCTAGCACTGGTGATCACGTGAGAGCGTGGACCGTAACATGCTTTACGCGGATGGGGCATTCAAACTGGCAAACGTCGGGGGGCCAGATGGGCTAAAACGCCCTTGAATCCTTGCAAACACTTGGAGAGTCAGGTACGCTTGAAGGAAGCATCGTTGTATCGGAAAGGCTGGGGGAGATGCCTGGACCGAAACGATCCCGCCGAGAGCGAACGGATGAGTGGGCAAGTATCAAGCAATGGACGCTCTGGCCAGAGCAAGAGCTTTATGAGGCGATCAGGCCCCTCGTCCTTTTCCATGAAACCGCAGGGGAGCGAGCGAAAGAGATCGATGTCCCCCAGCGCACGTTGTCCCGCAAAGCGGATGAGTTTGAACGATACGGGATGCAAAGCCTGTTTCCCTCTGGGGAGCAAGGGGGCGAGAGAGAGACAGGCAAAACCCTGTCCGCCGAGATCCGCCAACTCATCGTGGACCTCCACTACGAAATGCCCGCGATGAGTTGGCGTGAAATTGCCGAGGTCTGCTATATTCGGTATGGCAGAAGACCAGATCATAAAAATGTCAAACGCATCGCAACCTCCGGCCTTTCCCCCTCTCTCCGGGCCCGGCGCTACCAGCCCTGGCACCTGATCCCTGACCCGGCAGAGCGCAAGCTCGCCGTGATCCGGCTGCACGCGGAGGGCTGGTCGATCCCTTCGATTGCAGCGTATGTGCAGGTGAGCCGCCCAACCATTTACGCCACCCTTCAGCGTTGGGCCGAGGAAGGGGTTGCAGGCTTAGAAGAGAAATCCAGGGCGCGCAAAGGGCCGCGCAAGGTCACGCTGAAGATTGCCAATGAGGTCAGAAAGCTCCAGGAGAACCCGCTGCTCGGAAAGTGGCGAATGAGTGCTGCCCTCTCACGCATGGGGATTGAAG
>JBKPBA010000198.1:0-5727 GCA_046726675.1 Chloroflexota bacterium | reverse complement strand
TCCTCAATGACCAGTTCGCGATAGGGCAAATAGATAATCATGACATATTGGCCATTGGGTACGGGTTTGAAGACGAGGTGCCCAAGGTCGTCTATCTGTGTGCGCAGAAGTGGAGATGCAGTTGGTTTGTCGCCATTGGAAGCCAGGGGTCCGGGAGCAGTGTAGAGTTCAGCCGATACGCTTTCGAAGACATCCACATTCTCTGAGGGATCGACGCTGGTCATAATGCCAAGCAGCATGCGTTCGCCTTTGCTTGTGTACGAGAGATGAAGTGAGAGGTCGACGGCTTCGGCTCTGTACTGGCGCGGCCATGATGTTTCGGAGGCATCGCTACCACCTCGAACAGCAAATTGTGGCTGTGTACGGATGACACGGGTGGCAAATATGGGACGTAAAAGAGCGCGCGGAGAAAATGAGGAGACGGGAAGTTCGACGTCTAGCGTTCGCAAAAACTTACGGGTTTCCGCAACTTCATTGGCACATAGCGGACAATCCAGGACGTGGTTTGCAATTCTAATGCGTTCTTCTTCCGGCAATAAATCAGCACAATAGAGGCTTAATTCCTGGCCGGATGGGCACTGACTGCGATAGAGGTGTGATAGCAGGTATGTATTGGCTCGTTTGTACCTGGCAAGTCGTTTTTGGCAGCTTTCACACTGCTGGAGATGGTTGTTGGCTTCTGCGGGCAATGCTTCGTCGTCGAGAGCAAAGCTTATTAGCTCCTCGTCTGTGGGGGCTATTGAGTTTAAACAATCCATCGTCATAATTCCTCTCATTCAATACTATCGCACTAAGTTTTCTTTTTGGCAAGTTTCCCGGTTTTCATCCCCGCCCCACCCCCAATGAAAAGAGGATTTGTGGGGACACCCCACACCCCGCTTAGGGACTGCGTCCCTAAGAACCCTGCTTTTCTTTTTTGCGATGGGTTCCCCTGTTTCCAATCTGGCTTTCGCCTCTTTGGCTGCCACCCCTTGGAACCCTGTTTTTCTTTTTTTCCCTACCAGGTAGCAAGTCATTGGGATGTTGTTGAATAGACGTGGCAGATACTTTTTTTTGCATATGAGTTTTACGATTCGCCCTCTCCAAGGCGCCAGCGAAATTGATCACGATTACGTGTGAGGCGTTCTACGATGTTACGTGTGAGGCGATAGATTTCTTGGATGTCACTGAATTCTTCTGGGCAGTAGTGTAGTATTTCCCTGGCTTTGAGACCACTGATATACAGTAGATAGGCCAGCCGGCGTTCGCGCTCGTTGGGAAGCAGGCTCTTGATTGTTTCCCACAGGTCGTTACTCTCGTAATCGTCTTCGGTTGCAGGCTCTTCCATGTGATAAGTATCGGAGCCAGGATCAGGCAATGGCACTTCTTTTGGCCGCGAATACGCTCGCAGACTGTCAATGACGGCTCCTTGAAGACAGAGCTTCAGGTAGCGCAGTGCGGTTGCCATGGAGTCAAACTTCAGGATATTTCTTGTAGATGCCTGCCAGACACGGACAAATGTTTCATCTACATAATCTTCTTCCGATTGATGACGACATGCTACGTCTCTCTGAGGATGATTGCGCATCCACGCTCTCACGGTTGGACTGAAGCGTTTTTGTAGGAGTTCCCAGGCGTCAGGATCGTGTTTGACCATGGCGCGATGGAAAATCTCCAGGCAGTATTGGTCGTCGTATAGTTCTTTATGGCGATATTTCTCGATTTCGCGCATACAGCGGTCTGCAAGCGCTGTTAAGCTCATCTGAGCAGGTAGGTCTTCCATTTCCACGTTCACTATGGACCTACTTTCTGTAAAGGTCTGATGTGTTGTTTTCAAGGCTTTTCGAATAGCTATTAAGAGAACACAGTTGATCTTACATGCTTAATCTGGATTCATATCGTACAAACTCTTACACTAATACAATGCCAATATTACTATAGACGTATTATACTTGTGCCTTTCAAATGGGGTGCTAATTTGCTTCTGTTTTACCTCTTTTTGAACGTTTTGTAGTCTGCAAAAGTTGCGGTTTCGTGGGGTGTTGTTAGACAGAACAATTCTCCCTAAATAGCTTAACGCGCTGTTTGTTAACTGTCAAGAGAAAAACCTTGCCTCTGATATGAAAAACTTGTATACTTTGTATACGGAGGGATGTATAGATTTGCTATGCATTGCGTTTGCTTGAGTTGTTCAGAATAGGCTGCGGGTTAGACTAACCGAAATAAGGTGATCGGTTAACAATTAAAAACCGGAAACGGCCATGAATAAGCGCATTTTGCTGGGTATTGATACCCCTATCTCACCTGCCACACAGCAAGCACTGCGTTCGATAAGCGAGTTTGTCGAGCAGGCTGCGCCGCTGTTACACCTGGTTTTACTTCACGTCATTCCTATTCCATATCTCACGTCACCTGCTCTGGGCATGTCCGCCGGACACATACAACCTGCATTTTTTACTTCCGAACAACGTTCTTTGGCAGAGGAAGCCTTGCGGGATGCATCTGCCGAATTGCTAAAACATGGTGTCGATTCGAGACAAATTGAAACACTGATATATACGGGCGTCCCTGCAGATCAGATTGCCAAAGCGGCAGTTGAGCTTCATGTTGATTTCATTGTTGTCGGCAGTCGTGGTAGCTCTTCAAAACAGAAGATACGACGTTTTTTTGCTGGAAGCACCTCGCGCAGCGTTTTGCAACTCGCTCCCTGTCCTGTAATGATCGTTAGCTGTCCACAAGCTAAGCAGCCTGCCGATCTTGTGACGTGGTATGAAAAGTCGATTAGACATTACCTGCAAGAACACACAGGCGATTTAACTGTATTCTCCCCGCTGGAAGTAGCGCAAATGTTCGTGCCTCCAGGCAAGAAAGCGGTAGGGCGCAAGGAGAAAGCTGCTGCCATTCTTGCATTGGAGCAGTTGGCACGGGGAGGGATGTTGTGCCGCCACGATGTTAAGGGTGAGATGAAGTATGTAAATGATTAGATTCCCCCACTCCTCCCCCTAAAAAAGAGAATGTGGGGACACCCCACACCCCGCCAAGGGGCGGCAGCCCCTTGGAACCCTGCTTTAGCTACAAAAGCTTCGTGAGTTCTTCTGGGGTGTTGACGGGAGCCTGGCATGCGAAGTTTTGGCAGACGTAGGCAGTGGCTTTATAGTCTTTCATGGGGCGATCTGCCAGTAAGGGTATTGATTGGATGGATACGCTGTCTTCAAGAGATGCACACGCCAGGACGCTGTTTGGTAGGTAGCGAGTGTTGACAACTTCCAGTAATGCGCGGGTGTCAGGTTGCTGAGGGTCTCCAATGAGAGCAATTTCTTTACTCTGCGAGATGGCGAAGTCGAGAGCGCCGAGTATGTGACCGAAGGCTTGCGGATGTTGCACCATTATGTCAGCGATAGGGCGTAAATAGTCATCGGCACGACGACGATACGCTTCCTCACCTGTGAAAGCTGCGAGTCGCAGTAAGACATCGACTGCTACACTGTTGCCAGCAGGAGTGGCGTTATCCATAATATCTTTGGGACGGCTGATGAGCGCTTCGTGATCACTGCCTGTATCGAAAAAGCCGCCATTTTGCTCATCGGCAAACAATTCGATGGCCTCATCTATCAGACGTCGGGCCTCTGTAAACCAGCGTGGATTAAAGCTGGCTTCGTAAAGGGCCAATAAGCCATCTGCCAGGAAGGCGTAATCTTCCAGGTAGCCATGCAAATGCGCGCGGCCGTCTTTATAGGTACGCAGTAGACGTCCATCATGGTTCAGTTCGCGGAGCAAAAACTGGGCATTGTTCGTGGCAACTTGCAGGTAGTCAGGGCGGTCAAGATAACGTGCTGCTTCAGCGAAACTGCGTAACATCAGTCCATTCCATGAAGTGAGTATTTTCTCATCGCGTCCAGGCTTCACTCGCTTTTCGCGCAGTTCAAAGAGCATTCCCCGGCTGCGCTTGAGAGATGCTAGCAGGGTTTCGAGGTTGACCTGCGCTTCGTCTGCTACCGTCTCAGCATCCCGTTCCACGTGGAGAATGTTCTTTCCTTCGAAATTCCCAGCCCTGGTTACGCCATAGTAGAGCATAAAGAGCCGGGCATCCTCAGGTAGCAGCGCGGTCTCAATCTCCTCCGCTGTCCAGGTAAAAAATTTACCTTCTTCTCCCTCGCTGTCGGCATCCTGGGTGGAATAAAAGCCGCCCTGTGGGGAGACCATTTCGCGCACTACATAGTCAAGCGTTTCCTCGACGATGCGTTCATAAAAAGGATTACCTGTGACGAGATAGGCATGCAGGTAGAGACGACTGAGCAGGGCGTTGTCGTAGAGCATTTTCTCGAAGTGTGGCACGAGCCATTCGGAGTCAACAGAGTAGCGATGGAATCCTCCGCCTAACTGGTCATAGATGCCGCCATTGGCCATATGCTGAAGGGATACCTCGACAATCTCCAGTTCGGGCTTCGTAGCCTTTGAACCAATCTCACCGCGCAGGCGATGCTGGTGAATGCGCAAGAGAAATTCCAGGGACATGGTGTTGGGAAACTTGGGCGCATGCCCAAAGCCGCCATGTACAGGATCGAATTCGGAGGCAAGTTCGCTACTTGCGGTGCCCAGCATCTCAAGAGGCATGGCACCTGCAATGTTCAGACCTCCTCCTTTGCCACGTAGAGGAGTGCTGCTACGCTGCTTGAGGTAATCGGCGAGTTGTTTGGCCTGCTCCTCAACCTCTTCGCGATGGTTCTCGTAATAATCTGCTATGGTGAGCAGGATACGAGGAAAGCCAGGCATGGTTTCCTGTCCATATTGACGGTCACGCGGTGGAAAATAGGTACCGCCATAGAATGGACGACCATCGGGGGTAAGAAAGACGGTCATGGGCCAGCCGCCCTGCTGGGTGAGAGCCTGCACCGCTTGCATATAGATGTTGTCTATATCTGGTCGCTCTTCGCGATCTACTTTAATGGAGACAAAATGCTGATTCATAAGGTTAGCGATGTCTTCGTTCTCGAAGGATTCGCGCTCCATGACATGGCACCAGTGGCAGGCAGAGTAGCCAACACTGAGCAGAATCGGCTTATCCTCTTGCTGTGCCTTACGCAGCGCTTCTTCGCCCCATGGATACCAATCCACGGGGTTGTAGGCGTGTTGCAGCAAGTACGGGCTTGTCTCATTGATGAGCCGGTTGGTATGTTTATGTTGGGATGTTGGGTTTGCTGTATCGGACATGATTCCTCCAGTGGAATGTTATCTATTTTTGTTTCTGGTTTTTCTTGTTAATTGGGTTGATGAAGGCATTGTACCATATGAGGGAGGTAGGAGTATTTTTAAATTGTATTGAACCATCTGACTTTGCCACGTTTTATGACAATGGGTATATGGATTTCTGTCCCCAGACAGTCAGGTAGTACCAGAGCGCACAAAAATCATTCAACTGCATCTCCACTAACATCCGCTGATAGCTCTGTTCAATCGCCTCTGGCGTCTCTACTCGCATTTTGATTATGAAAGTGAGCACTTTCACATATCCGCTGTGCCGTAGAGCATAGAATGCGCCAAAAAACAGGTGTATCATCGTATACAGATACGGTTGACTTGCAAGATTTGTATGATTCATGTCGTACTTTGTGGGAGACTTGAGCTTAAAACCAATTTGAAATGCACGGAGAGAACTATGCGAAAAATTTCACTAACTCATTTCCAAGGTATACTCGTAGGTACCGCAGCTATTGCGATGATGTTGTTGGTCTCAGCATGCGCTGGCAC
>JBKPBA010000197.1:0-5797 GCA_046726675.1 Chloroflexota bacterium | reverse complement strand
TCACATCTGGATGTAACAGCTCTCAATCAGGAGCAGCAGGACGACATGCAGGATTTCCGCAAGGCTACTACGCCAGCAGATTACTCACAGCTCATCGATCAGGTGAATACGCAACTTCAAGAAACGACAGTTTTCTCAATACAGGCTATACCATTTGTTGGCGCTGCTAAATTGAGAGAGTTCAGCGCACAGATCGATCTGCTCAAAAAATATGGACAAAATGCTGCTTCCTTCCAACATCGTCTCGCTGTCGACCAGGCATCACTCGCTCAAGCAAAGAGTATCAGTGATTATTTAAGAGTTTCAGCACAAATTGATAGTGATACTAGTTCCATCCAGTTGCCGCTGGTGCAGGGTCAGGCTACATACTTACTTAAACAGTTTCATCAAGAGGTTACGAATTGGGGCAATTCACATCAATACCATGATGGATACGATGGCGGTGCTTATAATCTCGATTATGAATATGATGCTCAAGGAATTGGTTCGGACGCTGATGCTGCTGTACAGTCGTCACAAACGATTGATGATTACCAGTCAGCTATCGATTTAATCAACAATGACTTCTTACACTTGAGGGCAATGGAGGCCGATTACAGCTACAGAACTCCTTGGAATCAGCCACATGCTACCGATATTAGCTTGATGAAACACTATAATGCCTATGGCGCTTCTTCTGGTGCAGTACTTGTCGTCTCGCTCATTGAGCAGACGCTGCGCTACTATAATAACGGGAAGCTGGTCAGGTCATTCTTAATTGTCTCTGGACAATATTTGAGACCGTCACCGCCAGGATTCTGGAGCATTATCCTGCGTCAACATCCAACGCAATTCAAATCAACTGAGCCACCCGGGTCGGCTTTCTGGTATCCACCTACGCCTATCCAATATGCGATGGAGTATCATGCTGGCGGTTACTTTTTTCATGATAGCTGGTGGAGGGCAGACTACGGGCCAGGGATGAATTTCCCACATAGTGATTCTAGTGGTACTACAGCTTTCAATGATAATGGGAGTCACGGCTGCATTAACATGAATCCCAATGATGTACAGTGGTTGTATTCACAGATTGCGTGGGGAACGCCGGTGATCGTGTATTGAGAACGTTTGAATCCACTTTCCGGGCGACCGCAAGGGTCGCCCCTACATTTCAAGCAGAACGACTCTTGCGGCTTGTATTCTTGTATTGAGAACGTTTGACATAGTAAATACGTTTCTGCTATAATCCAGGGGCACTCGATCCGACGAACTGTCGGCATTTTTGTAGATCAGCCCGTGTGAAGGGGCAGATGATTCGGGGAGGAATAGTACTTAATATGCCCAACAATGCCGCTGCACAGAAGCGCATGCGCCAGGAGCAAAAGCGCCGCCTGCACAATCGCAGCGTTAAATCACTTGTTAAAACACAAATAACCAAAGCTCGCCACGCTGTTGCCCTTGATGAGGATGCTGAAGAAGCTGTACGCGCTGCTGTGAGCGAACTGGACCGCGCCGCCAAAAAAGGTGTTATTCATCGAAACAATGCTGCTCGCCGCAAATCGCGTCTGATGAAGCAGCTCAACGCAAGATAGGTTCTCGCGCTTTAGGCTCTGCTTCCTCTTTATTATCACGGGCTGAGCACGACGCGCATAGGAGATTGTAGGAGATGGCTGACAAACAAGTCGTAACCAAGCCCGCCGGACGGGCGCTGTTGCTCGCAGTTGATAGCGCCCAGTTACGTAAGGATATACCAGAGATTAAATCGGGCGATACTGTGCGCCTGCAAGTAAAAGTTGTTGAGGGGAACCGCGAACGCTTACAGCCGTTTGAAGGTGTGGTGATGCGCCTGCGAGGCGGCGGCGTAAACCGAAATTTTACAGTTCGCCGAATTACACATGGTGTTGGCGTCGAGCGCACATTCCTTCTCAACTCTCCTCGTATCGAGAAGTTCGAAGTCATTCGTCATGCTCGTGTACGTCGTAAGCAACTCTATTATTTGCGCGGCTTGACAGGTAAGGCTGCTCGTTTGAAAGAATTGCGTCCAATGACGAGCAAACAGCTTGCCGCTAAGGAAGCTGCCAGGGCTGAGAAGGCTAAGGCTGCAACTGTAAAGGCTGCAACTGTAATAGAAACTCCCGTTACTAGCAGCGATGAGAGTACCAACGAATAGTAAACAAGTACCTACTTTAGAAGAAGAAGTGGCCCTGCTCAGTCAGGGCTATTCTCTTATTGCTGGTGTTGATGAGGCAGGACGAGGTTCCCTTGCAGGTCCTGTTGTGGCTGCTGCTGTTATTTTACCCCTTGGAACCCCATTTCACCTTGATCCTGATGAGTGCCTGGAATGCTTTGCGGGAGTGCGTGACTCGAAACAGTTGACGGCAAGGGAACGGGAACGGCTCTTCGAGGTTATTATGCAGCATGCACTGGCGGTTGCGGTTGGTATCGGCTCTGTCGAAATGATCGATGAGCGCAACATTTTGCAGGCTACGAAATATGCTATGCGCGAAGCTCTTGCCCAACTTACAATCCCGCCACAGGCACTGCTACTCGATGCAATACATTTGCCTGATATTGAACTTCTACAGCGATCTATCATTAAGGGTGATGAGCTTTGTCTCTCCATAGCAGCGGCGTCGATCATCGCGAAAGTGACCCGCGACCGCATCATGGTACAACTGCATGAGCACTTTCCGGCTTATGGATTTGCACAACACAAAGGTTATGGCACAGAATACCACCTGGCTGCCCTACGGGAGTACGGAGCAACTCCACATCACCGTAGAAGCTTTGCGCCGGTACGAGAATTGTTTGGCTTATTCCAGGAAGAAGACTTGAACAGCTCTCATATTGGTAGCCGGACCCATTCTATGGAGGCGTAGGGATACTTTGGTTAATATCACCGAAATCGTAAGGACACAAGGGGCCAACTGTAGCGACGTAGGCCGCTGAGCCATCGTTATTGAAATAGGAGACAAACGATTGAGCCCCATCGCTCCTGTCTGTTCCCCATGCCAGTTCGTAGCTCCCCTGTTTCATGGAAGGAAAACTGAAAGTGCCATTATTTTGAATCGTTACCATGGGTGCGCCACTAAGCATCTGGAAGAATAGGCCATCTGGCATATTACGATAGAGGCCGTGCATGAGAGCGGCAATCGGTCTCAATGAAAGACTATTTGGAACTCGAGTTATGAAGTGGCCTTTGATCGGCTGGTTAGCTCTTAATGCGCTGGTGGCCTGTTTTCCCTCTGGGGTGTCTCCAAATTGCATCGATAGTTGTTGATACGTTGGAATGGCACTGGAGCATGAAGCGGATGAAAGTTGCTGCTTACCATGTCCAAGCAATGCTTTCGCGTAATCCATGTGTAACTTTTGTGATTCTGGTGAGCTGGCGAATCGGGAAACCACGATGTGGAAGTTGTTGACGGCATCGGAGTAATTTTGGGCCGCGAGCTGGCTCTCTGCCAGGTTGTAGTAGGCGCTGGCATCCAGGGCTTTGGCCCGTGTCTGACAGGTGGCGGTGCAGTAAGATAGATGCAGCAGAACATCGAAGTGGTTAGTAGCAGCGGTGTAATCATGTTGCTGTGAGGCCTGCTGCCCCCACGCGAGATAGGCTGTTATTGAATCTGATTGGGCGCGAGAGACACCAGTACTGGCAGAGCCATAATAGGTAAGCACAATTTTGTATTTTGCAAGGGCTTCCATATAGTGCTGTTGTGAATTGAATTGCTCACCCCATAGGTTGTAAACTCGGGCTATGTTCTCAGAGGTGGGAGCACCTTCACCTGCTAATTGATATTGATTGATGGCGGATTGCCACTGCTGCTGTCCTTCCCAGGAGTGCGCTTGCAAATTATGGATGGCGGATTGCTGTGTCAGGCCCACCAGACAGAGTAACGAGAGCAGCAAGATAATCAGTCCCGCGCTGATAAGCTGGATCAAACGAGTAGGATTGGACCTGGATGCCGTACCAAGGAGCATACGTACCACTGTGACAAGTAGAACCATCAGAGCAAGGATACCTGCCACGATGCCTACGCGCATTGCGCCCGCGGCCCAATCGCTGCCCGATAGCAGCAACAAGACAAGTAGAAGGGTGACCAACACGATACTACCAATGAGCGCCCAGAAAGGCATTGGTTTAGATAGCTTCTTGTACCAGGGCGTCTTGGATGGAGGAGTTGATGGCGTTACAGGCTGGAAAGGTGGCATTTGCGGACTGGTTTGATAATTGTTGCTTGTAGGGGGCGCTTGCTCTGGATATGCAGGTTGGGGAACATTGGATATTGCTGCCTTTAACTGCCCGCCGCACTTGCCGCAAAATGTAGCAGTATCGGGATTGTAGGACCCACATTGGTTACAAATCATGAAACGCCTCGTTCTTTGTCTTCACATCAGACAGGCAATTCCTGCTGTTAATTATTAGTCTTTATTATGGACGATTGGGGATACAGTTTTTAACTATGCAAGGCGCCGGACGACCGCAAGGGTCAATACATCTCACTTAAGGACCGCTCCCAGCAAGTGCAGGTGCGAGCGGATCAAGCAGCTCGACAAAATCGAGGAACTGCTCTCCAGGCTCGAACGGCTCAGGTGGAGGCACCTGACGTTTCTTGGGTTTGTACTTGTGATAGATCTGCTTGATCTCGCGGTGGCAAGACATGGCGTGCCATCTTGTGCCGCAAGCGCTGAAGCAGCCGCACCATTGCCTCCTCTGACTCCAAGGTGAGAGCCAGCGAGAACATCTCGGTCAGTTCAAAGAGTCCTTCGGTAAAGCTGAGGCGATCAGGATCTAGATCTGCCTGCACAGCAACTGCCGCCAGCAGCGCCCGCACGGCATAATGCGCCAGGTAGATCCCGTAGAGGCGCCTTTCGCACTCCCTCAGGCGTCTTGGAGCGCAAGACCTTGCGCTGAGCGCGCTCATGCGTTTTGATCTCATCGATGACCAGTTCGATTTCCCAGCGCTCAGGATACAGGTTGATCAGCGTGAGCGCTGGGGCCACGCGCGGATTGAGCAGCGTGGTCACCACACGATACACCTTGCCTGGCTCCCCCAACCGCGCATCGGTCACCCGATACGAGATGATGCGCACCCACATCCCGTGAGGCTTTTGATAGCGGGCATGTCCTGAATGGGCTGGTTCCACCCATGCCAGCAGCGAACCATCGGCCAGTCGACGTTGCTTTTTCGGGTGCTCCCACGCGCCCGCTTCCAAGGCTCCCAAGACATGGGCTCTGCGCGCACGGACCTGTTCAATGAATGCACCCGAGATGAGGCCTGCGTCCACCAGCACCAGCAAATCGGGGCCGACCTGCGAGAGCAAGCGATGTGCCCCATGCACTTCTGAGACGTCGTAGCGGTCCAGCTCCAGCCCCACCACGGCATGGCTGCCACACTCGGCCAACAGCACACATTTGACTTGCGGGGAGGCTCCTGGCCCATATTGGTTGCTGCTGCGCCCAAAGGCAGCCGCGTTGGCTGCGGTAGCAGGCGTGTTGAACACTGTGCCATCATGGGCCAGGAGCCGGTAGCGACCAAAGAAGGCGTTGGGCATCTTCGCGGGCGTGGCCAGCACCCCACAGCGTTCCTGCAGCAACGCCTGTAGACACTGGCTCCCCAGGACCGTGCGTCGTCCGCTCAATCCTGAATCACTGATCGCACTGTCAGGCTCCGCTGGATGCAGATCACTGAGCTTGCCCACCAGGCTGTCCCACACCTGGCATTGGTTGCGGCGGCTCCACAGCCCTAGCGCGATCACAAACAGCACCAGGCTCAAGGCGGTGCTCAGCCGCACCCGCCGCACTTTGGTGGACCATGGC
>JBKPBA010000196.1:0-7353 GCA_046726675.1 Chloroflexota bacterium | reverse complement strand
CCTCAGAGCTTTGCAATCGGGTGAGTTTCCTCCACCTCCCATCGCTGTCTTGATGGACATGTGGCTAACTGAGGTGAGCGAGGGACGAGTCGTCTTTGCCGCCGAACCATCTGAGTATCATTACAATCCTCTGGGAACAGTGCATGGAGGGTTCATGGCGACCCTCCTGGACTCGGCGCTCGGGTGCGCCGTGCAATCCATGCTCCCCGCTGGAACAAGCTATACCACTCTCGAAATTAAGGTCAACTACCTGAGACCCATTACAGTAAAGACGGGAACAGTATATGCCGAGGGGAAGATCATTCACGTTGGAGGACGTATCGCAACCGCCGAAGCTCGCTTGACCGACGCTGCAGGCAAACTCTATGCACATGGAACCACCACATGTATCATCTTGCGTCCATCATCTCCCTCCGATCAGCCGTAATATTAATTTAATGATATGTTGACCTATAAGTGCACATGAACATAATAATCCAGACATCCGTTGGTGCCGCTTTATCGACCCTTGCGGGTGCCAGGTTTGCTACCAATTGTGGGTTGACGAACCAGTAGGTGCCGATTTATCGCGCACACCGCCGATTCATCGGCCCCTGGTGGATGTTCCCAGCGAAACGTAGGTGCCGATTTATCGCGCACACCGCCGATTTATCGGCCCTCGCGGGATTTCACGATATTCACATTATAAAAGGAGGCACCACAGTTGCTGAAAGAAAAAACATACTCTTCAAGCGAAAAATCAGGAAACACTCGCATGTCCGGTGTAAAAATATATAAGACACCGGCAGGGCCATTGTTCCTACGTACTTGCTGTACACCTTCATTTATAGAAGGTTTGAAAGCGGATGAAGGTCTGCGCGCCTTCGCCCGTCAACCCGAACGCGAGCATCAATTGCTGCTCTCTATTGCTCAGCACCCAGAAAATAGGCTTACACTGGCCTACACTGCTACCGGCAAAATTATCGGTCAGGCTACCCTTGCACCATTGGATCATTGGTGGCAAGATATTGGTAATGCATATGAGATCGCGGTTGAGGTCAGTTCAGGTTGGCGCAAACTGGGCATCGCGCATCGCCTGCTCTCTTTTGCACTTGAGTTTGAGTCCCTGGAAGAGTTCCTTATTCTCGGATTAGGTCTCTCCTGGCATTGGGATTATGTAGGGCTGGGCATATCTCGCTTTCAATATCGAGAGTTGATCGCACGGCTCTTTGCGGCCCATGGTTTTACCGAATACCTCACTTCCGAGCCTAATATTCGTATGGATCCTGCGAACATCCTCGTAGCTCGTCTTGGTAGTCGTCTTGCAGAAGAAAATATGAACCGTTTTTTCCAGCGCCTACTCCAGTCAGATACCCTTCCAGGGCTCTAGAAAGGAACATGTAGATGAGTAAAGGGGAACAGACACGCGAGAGAATACTGGAACGCTCAGCCCAACTCTTCAATCGCCAGGGATACTTTGGCGCATCCCTTTCCGACATTATGCGTGAAACTGGCCTTGAGAAAGGTGGGATCTATAACCATTTCTCCAGCAAGGAACAACTGGCCCTGGAATCGTTTGATTATGCTTATGGACTGGTTCAGCAGCGCGTGCGCTACGCGCTTACCGGAAAGTTCAACGCCATAGAGCGTCTTCTGGCCATCGTCTCCGTCTTCCAAGGGATCGTCGAAGACCCTCCGGTTGCCGGAGGCTGCCCTATTCTCAATACCGCGATTGAGGCAGATGATGCCAACGAATCGCTGCGAGAGCGCGCCAGATCTGCTATGGACAATTGGTGCACCACCATCCATCGTATCGTGAACAAAGGCATCGAGCGCCAGGAAATTCGTCCAGGCGTAGATGCGGACGAGGTAGCATCAATCCTCATTGCCACTCTTGAGGGCGCGATTATGCTGAGCAATCTCTACAGAGACCCCAGCTACATGCAGCGTGCCGTAGCTCATATGGTGCGATACATTGAAATGCTTCGGTTCTCGGGCTTGTAGGAAAGATAGGCATCAAAAACTACTATCAGGACACCAAACTATGTATGAATCTTTGTTCGCAATCAATCAGCCGTAGGGGCCGATTATGGAGATGAACAAAATAGTGGGGTAATAGCAAAAACGATGTAGGGGCGCAATGCATTGCGCCCTGCAATGCATTGCGCCCCTACATCCATTCCCCGATTCATTTATTCATCTGTATTATCGCGCCCACCGTCGATTTAAAGGAGAAAGAAATGAACCAGGAAGGTCGAGTCACCAAAGAGCGGCAGGGACATGTACTGCTGATTGGACTGGATCGCGTTGCCAAGCGCAACGCATTTGATAGGGCAATGCTCAACGCACTAGGACTGGCTTACGCTGAGCTAGAACATGATGACGAACTGCGCTGCGGAGTGCTATTTGCGCATGGAGAACACTTCACAGGGGGATTAGAACTGACGCAGTTTGCATCATCCCTGGGACATTTTGAATATGCAGAGGGGGCCATTGATCCACTTGGCATACGTGGCCCGCGCCTCACAAAACCTATGATCTCCGCTGTGCAGGGTATATGTCTTACCATCGGTATTGAACTGATGCTCGCAACAGATATTCGCATTGCCGCTTCCAACGCACGATTTGCTCAAATAGAGATCAAGCGCGGCCTCTTCCCTTTTGGAGGCGCGACCATCCGGTTTCCACGCGAGGTAGGCTGGGGCAACGCGATGCGTTATTTGCTGACCGGTGATGAGTTCAACGCAGCAGATGCGCTGCGTATCGGTTTAGTGCAGGAAGTAGTTGAACCGGGACAACAGCTTACTCGCGCAACAGAACTGGCTCAGGTCGTCTCAGCGCAGGCCCCACTAGGTGTGCGTACCACGCTCAAATCGGCACGACTGGCCATTGCCGAAGGCGAAGAGGCTGCAATACAACAGTTTCTGCCTGATCTGCAGGAGATAATGCAGAGCGAGGACATCAAAGAGGGTGTCCAGTCCTTCATCGAGCGACGCCAGGCCAACTTTAAGGGGCGGTAATAAAGCCTACGGCTCATAGCCCCGATCTACACGCTGCTCAGATGAAAGCCCGATACGGCCGTCCTTAAAGATGGTGCGCAGAGCATCCAGCGTCATTGCAGTAAGTTGGGCGAGTTGTATGAGATGGCTCTCGTCCTCTTCCGTGAACTCCGCATCGTTGTATTTGTCAGAGAGTTGCAGCAGACCGTAGTTGTGCTGGTCTTGTCCAATCAAGGGGACGGCCAACCAACCACGCATGGGCGGATGCTTCGTCGCCTCGCTCCCAAATCCTCTCCATGCTGGGTGAGCCTCGACTTCAGCCTGCGTCAGACGTAACGGTGTATTTTCGGTCACCACCAGTGCATGCAGCCCAATACCAACAGCTGGTGCCCGGTATTCATCCCAGCTGGCATATTTTGAGGAGAGCGAGAACCACTTTCTGGCATGCTTCCAATCGCCAGAGATGAGCAAGGTCGCGGCCCCCTGGTGGGCACCAACCAGGTTTCGTGCGATTTCGGCGGTCAGGTGTAAGACGCGATTCACTGCCTCAGCAAAAGGAGTTGGTTCCGCAGCCTCAGGACCCGGAGTCCAATCCGCGGGAACAGACGCCGTGATCAAGTTATTGACGGGACGAGACGAAGAGGCTTCTGGGGTAGATGAGTGTGTCATGTTCTTCTCCTTGAGATCCTCAACCTTCTTGTGTAACCTTCATAAACACAATATCATCGCTTATGACTTTTAACACAATAAACAGGATATCCATAGGTGCCGATTTATCGCGCACAGCGCCGATTGATCGGCCTTCAGAAGCCTTCACGATATCCCTCTTAATGTGTTAATTTCCATTAGCGATGATGACATTACTGAATCTTTCAAGACGCGCGGAATCTTTAAGATCTTCCATTCGCAGGGTCCCCGTGAAATGGACAGAGTGATTCTCCCCACAACGTCTCCTCTCACTATACAATTACAGCCTCATCTAAGACAACAGCAAATTGGACAGGAAGGTACCTGGAAAAACGGCTAGGTACAAATGGAACCCTCTCTTTATGCTCAGTTTGCAAATCAAGAACCACTATGGTAAACTACCAGCGTACCCTGAAGAGAACGATATCAAAGAAGATTAAAAATAACATCTAGGATGATCACAACCTGGATGTTTTTTATTGTCTATTATATGTAGGGGCGACCCTTGCGGTCGCCCGGTACTATATGTGATTTTTCGAGATAATTCACAGAATCTTATCCCTGGCTCGTTTTAATCATAGAGAGTTGTAGTGATAGAGAAAGTGAGAAAGAAAAAATGACCGATATAAAGCAATTCGAACGAAACATGCAAAACATACATGCTCAGAACGAGCATAGTTCATATTGTGAGTGCATCTGGTGTCTTGAGACAGATACACAACATATAAGAACCTCAGATCTTGCTAAGCAGGAGATAGAGCAAGAAATGACCGCAATGCTGAAGAATTTACCACTCCCCATCACAATCAAAAAAGAGGATGATCTTCACAGCGGTGAGTACATCTGGCAATGCATGGGCACCACTGGGAAAGCATACTCCTTTGTTGATGCAACCCGGCAAGCCTTACAATCCTTTATTCAAGTTTCACTGTAACACAGTTGTTACATCAGCTTGCGCTTTGTAGTGATATCAACCCAACTCCTACCAATATCACAACCATCGCCACAATCGTCAACACAGTGACACTTTCTCCCGCGAGTGCCACTCCAAGACACACCGCTACTACAGGATTAACATAGGCGTAACTCGTAGCAAGTGCAGGGCGTACTCGTCGCAGAACATAGCCGTAAGCAGAGAAAGCTATCAAGGAACCGAACGTGATCAGGTATAACAAAGCCAGGAGAGATTGCATAGTAGGCAGGCTTGTTATCCTTTGACCCAGAATCAGCCCCATAATGGTAACGAATACTCCTCCGATCAGCATCTGCGTCGCGCTTGCCATCAGACCCGATGGAAGTTGGAGATGATGACTCCAGGCGGAGCCGAATGCCCAACAAACAGGAGAAATGAGCAGAATAATGGCTCCTGGTGGACTTGCCCAAAGACCGCTTCCCAGATTCAGTAGAACTACTCCTACAAACCCTAAACCGAGACCCAGCCATTCGGAACGCACAGGCCAACGTCCCCAGAGTCCTGCAAAGAGTGAAATCCACAAGGGAGCCGTGGCTATGCAAACAGCAGCTACGCTCGAAGGAACCCACTGCTCGGCAGTCGCAACACCTCCCATACCACCACCTATCAGCAGCATGCCAATGGCCGCTGATCCCAACCATTGGGATCGGTTGGGGTTTGGTACGCCACGCATACGTAGGAAGAGGTATAGTATCCCTCCAGCTATTACAAAACGTACACCAATCATTAAAAGTGGTGGAATGCTCTCTATTGCTATGCGAATGCCAAGATATGTCGAACCCCAGATCAAATAAAGCGCCAGCAGTGCCACCATTACACCTAGACGGCTAGTGCTAGAAGCTACGGGTGCAAGTACTGCTTGTTTCTCTTCTTGCCTGCTCAGTTGTTCATTAAGGGGTTTGGTTTGAAAACTGTCTCTCATAATGTTCGCCGATCTTGTATATGCATAACTCACTATAATAACCATGCTAACAGATAATAAGGCTACATAAAACAGTCAATTTAGATTTATACAAAAGCCACAACCCCCTCCCCGCTATGCTACATCTTTCATAAGTTGGGAGAAGACGCTCCTGACACCGCAACACGATTTATAGTTGAACACCAACCAATGTAATTGTTTAATCCCCCAAAACTATCGCTCATTTTGAGCGGTATGTGAGCGGTATTTTCGCTAATACATAGAAAAACCAACAAGTAATAATCGTGACTTTCCTTCACGAATGAGCAGCAATACCTGAAACAGTAAGAGCAGGCATTGTGAAGGCTATGTCGCTAAAGTCACTGGCCTGGTTCACGTATTGCACAAGGATGCGTCCATCAGGGCTGAGATATGCCTGGGCATGCCGTGTTGTAAAGGGGGTGGATTGGGTGAGATGGATGATGTCCCAGGAATTGGTTTGCCAGTTATAGAGAGCGATATGAGAAGCGCTGCTATGTGGACCTCCAGGTTGCATGTCAGGTAATATGGAAGCATCCACTGGCTGACTGAGCGTCATCGTTTGTATACGGAAGTGCTCCAAAGAAGGCAGACTATATTCAAAAGTAATCTGGCCGTGTGAAATTGCATAGGAACCAGGCGACAGTAGACGAGCTCCCAGACCCTCTGCATCCACTAATCTTCCCGGAATAACATCTGCAGGTAGGATTAGAGATCCAGCAGCATAGCTAATATCGAGAGCCGCAACCACCGCTGTCTCATGTAAGCCTCCCGGATGAATACCGTTGATAGTTACGGCATTTTCTCCAGCCAGAGGCTGATCAGCCCAACCAATCAGAGTGGCCGATGAACCTGCAGCTTCTAACGGAGAATTACTACATTGCGAAGCAGTAAGCATAAACGCTAATAAACTTAGATGGCGTTGCCTTTCGCTCAGTGACTGGCCGACACTACGAACAAAGAGATGATCATACTCGGTAATTATGCGAGTATCGTTGTCCACCACCTGCTTAACTAGTGATCCGCACGCCGTCTGACCTCCATTCGTTGATGGCGAAGTCAAAGAGAGTGTAACGCTACTTGTCTGACCCGCAGCCAGGTTGCCAATGCGTAAAATTCTATGCGGCATCAGCAAGTAGACATCACTAAGCGCAGTGGGCAGCGTATTGGTCACGGTTCCAGACAGCGTTCCCTGCCCAAGCACAAGATGAGAAATGATGCCCCCTTGTATCGATATATCCTGTTCCGCCTGGAACGCATCCAACAACCTGACCGTTGTATCAGATTCCTTCACCTGTGTCCAATCTGGGATTTCCGTTATAGCAGCTTGCTCCGATTGTTGGTCAGAATCAACGAATGGTTGCACCAGGGAACCGCCAGGAAGCTGTACCTGAATAGTGCTGTCAGCAGACACAAAGGGCACATAAACGCCGTGGTAAGTTGTGCTATGGACAAACGAACTACCACGAGCGAGCTGGATGATGGAAAAACTGTTGCTGAAGATGGAGCCTCGTTCTTGATAAAAAGCGACAGCATAGTTAAGCAGGGAGAAGATGATGATAGCCCCCAGGATGATACGCCAGCTCCATTGCCGCCGCTTCGTCCTGTGTACGATGAGCCAGCGAATAGGTCCAAGAATCAGAAGGTAGCCAAGGAATAATAAGATCAGTAACCAGGGGGTAGGAGATGGATTGGATAACAACAAGTGTTGCAATTTCGCCAGATAGAATGGGATACCACCGCTCACACCTTGCGAGAAGCTAGCAGTTAGAAGC
>JBKPBA010000195.1:0-4082 GCA_046726675.1 Chloroflexota bacterium | reverse complement strand
CAATAATATAAGAGACACAGAACCGAAAGGATTACCGGCTGAACTCGTTCCGGGCAACAAATAACGTCGCCCTCCACTTTCCAAGGCATAGGGGAAATGTAAGCGTTGAGAGTAATCCACGATCACTTGATCTCCGATCTGCAGAGATTGAGCAGTCACCTGGCTAACCCCTGGCGCAATAGTTGTCGTAGAGTTTTCTTTTTCTATGCGAATAATGACATGTGGAAGACTGTCTAAAAAATTTGTGGTGTACCCTGTTACTATACCGGGAACCTGCATGGGCGCTGAGTTGCTATCCTGTATGCCAGCAATCAACGATACCAGGCCGATGACAACGAACAAGAGACCTACAACACTAAATACCACTCCAATAGTAAGCGCAAAGCGTGGTTTCATACCTGGCCGCCAACGCCACCTGGAAATCATAGAGCCAGGTTCTTGTCCATTATCCGCGAGCAGAACTGCTTTTTTATCGTTATTCACCGGATGCACCTTTTTCATATTCATGTGCGTTAAAATCTCACCAGAGCATAGCCGAAAGAGCTACTAAATGCAACTGTGATCAACATGTTGCTATTTTTCCATTCATCTATAGACTATATTCTACTTTAAAGAGAAAATATCGCTCACATACCGCTCATTTTGCGCGATATTTCTGTTGCAGAGGTTTGTTTTCCGCATACTTTTTGTGTGTAGCACGCATTGGACTCGTGCTCTGAGCTGAGCATCACTCGCAAAAGCTCATCAATATAAATGATATTGTTTCCTGTGATATACTAAAAGATAACTTCAGGATACTCTTAGCGAGCATCCCAGGCTAACTACTTCAGGAGAACTCTCATGGACAACGTGACATCGAGCCAGAACGTAGCATTAGAGAAATCTGCCACTGAACATAGAGAAGCGTATGGCACAGCAAAAACCGAAAACTTACGTGACAACGGCTTATGGCGTATCATACTGCCAGCATTCGTATTAGTCTGCTGCCTGATTTTGCTCTCATTCCCGCTGATTATCTTAACACCACTATTTTTTAATTCGCTGAATTCAAATGCTGCAGCCAACCTTGCCAATACCCCTCTCACCTGGTTATGGATTACCATGATAATTATTGAGGCCGGTATCATCGCTATTGTCATCAGAGGCTTGATAAAAATTTTCATGACCGGATGATTTTGTGAAAAGTCTTGAGGGGTGCCAGATTCTTGGCTGCAACTATATCAAGATTTGTGAAGTTTAGTCTTTACCAGGTTTTGTTCGTAATCCCCTCCAGCGCAAGCAACCACGCTTTAGTAGGCAATCCCCCGCCATAACCCGTTAAGGTGCCATTACTGCCTATAACACGATGGCAAGGCACAATAATAGCTACCGGATTAGCGCCATTAGCCGCCCCTACAGCCCGAACAGCCGCTGGCCGACCAATTGCGCGTGCAATCTCAGCATACGTACGCGTTTCCCCGTAAGGAATACGATACAATTCTTCCCATACCTCTACTTGGAATGCCGTACCATGTAAATCCAACGGACAGGTGAAATTGACGCGCTCACCAGCTAAATAGCGTCTTAGTTCGTCCATTGCTTGTTGCAAAGGAGCAATCTTTTCTCCCTCGATCACTCGATCAAACTGCATCTTACGCCTGAGCCACGCGAAGCCCTTGTCTACTGGCGTTCCTGGCGTCCCTGTCCAACAAACCCCACGTTCTGTCACCATCACTATAATCAACCCTCGCGGGCAAGAAACGCTACTCCAATAAAGCTCTGTCGTTTTACAACCATTGCCATCTCCTTATTATTTATGCTTTTTCACTTTTTCATCGGCGTAACAGTATATCCACCGAGGGCCGATGAATCGGCGCTGGGCACGATAAATCGGCCCCTTCGGATTTCCAGGTTATTTTGTTAAATGCATTTATGCGAATATTTGTTCTTCGACAAGTCTAACATGGTGTAGGCGATGATTGCAAGTATTCCGGTCGTCCAATACACATCAACCTCAGCGAGGCTTACTAGAGCATCTGCTGCTCCCAGTCCAAGACAAATGCCTGCTTGGAGCAGAACCAGTTCCGCCTCTTCCTCTCAGCTTTTGTATGCAAGGACAAAGCCTGCTCCTGGGAAGGCAGAGAAGCGCGCTGGCTGCATCTCCTTCGTCTCCATCTGGTCGAAACCGGCCTCTTTGATGAAGGTAACCAGATCGTGCACGCTGCTTCCCCCGGCGTGAAAGCGCGCGGCCTGGCCCTGGCGCTCCTGCTTACGCGTGAAATCGGCAATGACCAGGCGCCCTCCTGGTTTGAGCACACGGGCGATTTCAGCCAGTCCCTGACGTTTGAGGGGAGCCGGCACATGATGCATCATCAAGGTCGAGAGCACCACGTCGAACGTCTGATCGGGGAAAGGGAGTTGCTCGATCACCCCGATCTGGAAATCGATGGGCACATGCCGCCGAGCCGCTGATCTGCGGGCACGGGCAATCTGCTGGGTCCCCGGATCAACGCCTGCGACGCAGCCCGCACGGCCCACGCGTCGTGCCACTTCCATCGCCAGTGTTCCCGTGCCACAGCCCACATCTAGCACTCGCTCTCCGGGTTGCAATTGGGCCAGGTCAGCAGCCCTTTGCCTGAGCTCCCGCAACTGGCCACGGTGTACGAAGGTGTCGAAGAACCAGACCGTCAAGTCGTAGCGCCAGCCCCCGTTGAGGATCAGTCCCTTTGTCTCCTTGGCCGACGCCTTGCCCGCAGAGCTATGGCGGTGACGTGCGAACGTATGCATAGATCGTACTCCTTTCAGAGAAACCCCCTCTTTTGGAAGAGTAGGTGTTGACTCACGTTGCGCGTGGTAAATGAAATGCGACATCCAACTCATCGCATGCAGTTTCTCTTGACCCACATGGATGGGTCAGATCTGTCTGTTGACAGAACGACCAGGTTGAGACATACTGTCTCAGATGGACGCTTGTATCTGGTTCTCATTGTAGTCGGACGAGCACACAGAGACAAGGATCAATCAGGAAAGTTTGTCTCATTTGAGACAAGGAGCACAAAATGACTCAACCGGTGAGCAATGTACGTGTGAGACGCACAAAGATCCTGCTGCGGGAGGCGTTAATTGCGTTGATCGAGGAACGGGGATTCGAGGCGCTCACCATCGGCGAATTGACCGAGCGCGCGATGGTGAGCCGGGCCGCTTTCTATCGCAATTATCAGGATAAATACGATCTGGTGGAGCAGATCTTCGAGGAAGCCATGAGCGCCTTGCTGGGCGCGGTCGGAGAGCTAGGGCAGGAGCATCCTGCGGAGGTCTGGGTGAGATTCTTCGAGCATATTGCCGAGTACGAGCGGCTCTATCGAGCGCTGCTGGGCAAGAAAGGAAGTCCCTGGTTTGTGAGAAAGATGCGTGCGGATCTTTCTGGCCTGGTCAAGGAGCGTGGGTCTCTTCCTCATGGACCGAACGCCTCCGCTCGCTCCGCCCACACCTTTTCAGATGAGTTTGTACCAGACCTCGTATCCGCGATGTTTGTTGAGGCCATCACCTGGTGGCTTGAGCAGGGAAGACCCTACACTCCCAAAGAGATTGCCACGAGAGCTGCCCTGCTTGCCTCGGCAGTCTTTAAGGAAGCGAGTACCTGGCATTGACATCCTCCCCATGGCTAAAGCCAGGGGACTCCCACTCTCACGAGTGAGGCTTCCTGTTTCAACGAGGCTTGCCTACACGAGCCTTAGCCCGTCCAGGTCTTACGGCTTCTCCGCAGGCTTCAAATACCGTGAGCCCCACGGCATGGATGTTTTTCGCAGCATTGATATCGCGGTCATGGACAACCCCGCATTCAGGGCATGTCCACTCACGGACATCAAGCGTCAAGGAGTCGAGTATATGTCCACAGTCAAAGCAGCGTTTGGAGGATGGGTACCACTTGTCGATTTTGACCAGATGGCGTCCATACCACTGCGCTTTGTATTCCAGTTGGGACACAAACTCACTCCATCCCACGTCACTGATCGCTTTACTCATTTTGGGATTCTTGACCATATTCTTCACATGCAGGCTCTCAACACAGATCGTTTGGTTTTCACGTATCAGCCTTGTCG
>JBKPBA010000194.1:0-5877 GCA_046726675.1 Chloroflexota bacterium | reverse complement strand
CTTGCTAGCATATACCTGAGGATGGGGTTGCTCAGCAGCAGCGCTTCGGGCGGCAAGAGAATATTCAAAATGAGTATCCCGAAGAGTAACAGGTAAAACACGCTAATTCGCTTGAACTTAAAGCGTCTGTTTACCACGATCGCCAGCAGCACGCCGCTCAGAATAGCGAAGAAGACCAGCGAGTTCACCAGCCAGGTGGTGCCAAACAGGAGAGAGAAAGTGGTCAGGCTTTTGACTTCTAGCAGCATAAAGGCCATGCCCAGGAAGAACATGTGCCAGTCAAAGCGGCGCAGTGTCTTTCGAGGAGCGAACGTCACCGTGCCAACCAGCGCATAGACAGCAACCATAGCGAGGCCGAGGATATAAATGGTCGGGAAACTCCGATCTTGAAGGTATAGGAAAGGCCAGTCATCGGTTGCCGGTGCAGCTGAGGTCAAGGGAAAGTAGCCCTGGCTGATAATGCTCAGTTTTCCAGAATTCGTATGCACAGGCTTCTCATGATAGGTGCCAAACTCACCTTTCGGCAGTGTTGCCAGGCGCGGTCCCCCTATAATCGCTGCAGCGCGTCCCGTGTCGCCATAGGTCGTCACAAGCGGCTGCTGGTGGAAAACATTGCCCACCATGTTGGACAGTTTCTGAACCAGCCAGTCCTGCCTGTAGAAGTTGTACAGCACAACCAGGCCGTTACTGGTCAGGTGCGTCCGCGCCGTCGCAAGTGCGTCCTGCGTGAGCAGGAAACTTTCAAGACGCAAACTGGTGTTGTTTGAGGTGAGCGTCAGCGAGTCGGGCAAAGCGAAAATAATCAAATCATAGTGATCGGTGGTATTCTGCAAGAAACTACGGCCATCATTGATGACAACATGAACGCGCGGGTTGCTGTAGGGTTTATCCGGATTGAGTTGAGCGCCAAGGTGATAGATCGTGGGATCAATCTCTACCGCCGTGATCGAATCGACACCATGCGCCAGTGCCATCGCGGTGTCAGATCCGGTCCCAGCTCCAAGAATCAGTGCGTGGTGGAAAGACCCGCTGCCGAATATGCGGTATACCTCCTTGTAGAATGGCTCTTTGTTCTGCCAGTGAGTCATATACTGATGCCCGGTGCCGTTTACATCGACAAAGTAGCCATTGGGTAAGGCCGGGTGGAGGGTGATTTTATAGTATGGTGACCAGTATGAGCCCACTTGGAGCCGACCAACCTCGATGAGAGTGACAGCCAGTATGACTGCTACTAATAGCACCGTTCGTTTCGCGCTGAGCAGCAGCGCGAGGATGACCAGGATGGAGAACCATGCCACCGGCGGCAGAGAGAAGTAGGACATCGCGGAGAAGGCGGCGATTCCCGCCAGGCTGCCGATGATATCATAGGTGTACGCAGTCAATGGACTTAACTGGGAGAACAACTTGCCAAAGGAACGAGATAGGGGAATGAAGCAGAGCGTCACCATTCCGAAAATGATTGGCAAGACCAGAAAGTTTTCTGCCTGGGCGCTCTGATGGTCGGCAATTCCGAAGTAGAGAACCTGCGTTGAATTGATGAGAAGCGTGAACTTCGTCTTCTCGATGATAACGACCAGCAGCGCCACCAGTAGCGGGAATGGGGGAAACCAGAAACGCTCGCGGCGCGCTGAAAGCATACCCAGGCCAATGCCCAGGAAAGAAGCCATCAGGAGAAAGTTGTTAAAATAACTCAGGTAGCGGACGTAGGATGGAATCCAGCGAATGCAAAACAATTCGAAGAATAGCAATGTGAATGAAACAAGGAAAGTACGCGCTCGCTTATCAGCGATAAAAGGATGCTCAGGTGTAAACCAATTCAGGAAATTAAACAAAGTTGCTGTAAATTGTTTCAGTCGTTCAATTAACGACGCCATGTTCGTTGATAACGGGAAATCTTTCATGATATGTCCTTTCTGTTTGATATTTGCCATTCGCCAGCTATTCCCACTCCTAAATACGTTCCAGTCCATTCCCAGCAATGCAGTTAGCAAGTTCTTCATACAAGACTTTTCCTAAGAACTCGATGTTAACACGTCTATAGTATGTAATAAGCGTCAAGCCCAATCATTTACCCAAGGCCTGTACTTTTTGACTTTGTTGAGTGGGTAGTTTGGGCAATCGGTGAAGTGAAGAAATCAATATCGCTGATTTAGTGCACAGGCGTAGTGCGAGCAAGGGCAAAATCCATATCCAGAGACCACAGAGATAATTCCAAAGGAATCCTGGAAGTAGAGGGATAACCGTATGCAATGCTCCCCAGGTAAAGAAACAGTATTGACAGAGCATACTAAAGGTAAGAATACGTGTAGCGAGCGGTAAATGTAAGAAATAAAAAAGCCATTGATCACGCTTGCTGGTAGCTTCAATGAGAGCAAAAAGACCAAAAAACGTGACAAGATACCAGGGATAGAACCAGGGAGAACCAATGGCACAATAGAGTAACCAGACTAAAGCCATCCAACTAATGAATTTTGGAATGGTATTGATATGATTTGGATTACGTATGGCTTGCCAGCAGAGTATAGCATAGACAAGGACGAAGATCCCAATACTCAAGGTGTGAGTTATAGTTTCAGCGGGCGTAGGCATAGCTAAAGAAAAAGAATAGGCATTCCCGTCCATAATACTCTGATAGAGACGACTGGTAAAAGTAGCTATGCTATTCATATCTCGTGTAGCTGCCGGGTTGATCAGAAATACGCTAAGTGTAGCTGTGCCTTGCCAATAGGGGATATAGAGCATGACGATGATACTCACATAGGTTGCTAAAGTAACGAGAACATGAGAAATTTTCCTGGGTCGCTGCATGTAGAGAAAGAGAAGTAGACCGGGAACCAACAGAACGATGTTTATTTTGACACAGGTAGCAACTGCAAACATAACAGCAGCGAGTAGATATGAATAGATGTTCCGCGGTGTTCTACGAACCAGGAACCAGATGGCAAGCAAGATGAGGAACAGGAGCGTTGCGTCGACATGAGCATTGACACATGCTTCAAAAAGCAGGAGCGGATTCCAGGCAAAAGCCAGGGTCGCCCGCATACGTTGCTGTGGTGACATGAATGCCGTTAAGCGTTGTAAATGACCACTTATAGACCAGATGAGTAGCGTTGAACAAAGATGCATGGAGAGTCCGAATAGGCGTAATACCAGTACCATGCGCAAGGGGTCGGAAGAGCCTGAAAAACCTAAGAGCCATTGGAAGAAACAGGTAATGCTTGCCCAGGCAGGGCCATAGGCTGAAGGTTGTTTATCCCAGTAGATATAGGAGCTGACGGGATCAGTATGTATCGCTACTGGCCATGTAGTTAACGGATTCAGATGGTAGATCACACCAATGCGAGCATACGCCATATATGAAAATATATCCGATGATGTAACCACGGGAATAAATATACATAGTATGCCCAAAAACAACGTAGAGGTGAAAAGGAAGCGGCGACTAATTAATTTCGGCAGGTAGTACAAGGCCAATAGAAAGACCAGAAATAGAAGCAGGAACGCGCTTAGGAGACAAGCTGTTTCCATCCAGCTAGTTATAATTGTTGGTGTTGCAGAATGAATGGTGGGTACAAGGAGTGTGATTGTTTGACCGGGAAATAGGATGTGGGTGGGTAAAAGAAAGACGGAACTAGTGTGTGAGAGCAGTGCATCAAAAGACATGATCCCTTGTAAAGGCAGTATTGCATCTACAAGTAAAAAGGCAGCGCCCATCATTAAAAGATGTACAAAAGGTAGGAAACGAGGAGTGACACGTGCTGATATTTGAATAGCTGGTTGCTCTATATGTGATTGTTTGATCATAGATTATACTTTCTATAAGAAATAATGCTGAACCAAATAGATGTTCTGCGGAACATTCGAGTCATCGAAATGGCCCGACAGGAGCGGAAGTAGTGTGGGAATCCTTGCGGTCGCTCCCCATACTCAGAAAGTGTTGAGGAGCGAACTCCATTGCGTCTCCGGTTTCTGGTGGAGCGTACTTGCCACCAGTTAAGGAGATATGCCAGTGTGAGGAAGGCAAGAAGTGCATTACGCACTATCACGCTCTCGATAAAACCCGGCTTGTAGAGCACCGCCACCCTAAGCGGGCTTGTATAGATATAAGGGTAGATATAGGTGGTAAGTAGCGAGATGGGGACCCAGACAATGAGCCAGAAGCGATTATAGGCTCCGCTATAGGCTAGCAGGGGAATCAGCCACATGAGGTATTGCGGGCTAAATACTTTGCCTGTCACTATGAAGACCAGCAAAACCGCAATAAACGCCTGAGTAACATCCAGCTTGCCACGCCACTGCACGAAGAGGGCATAGAGATAGCCAGCCACAAACAGCACATCTAAGAAGAACTCCACAGGGCTCTCTAACCTGCTGACAATATTGTACGAGCCAAAGGAAAAGATACTCTGGACCGGGAAACCGAAATGGGCTCCCAGAAAGAGGATTGGACTGCCCGTGGACTCGATCTGCACCGGGCGATTGGCGAAGTAACTCAACTGGCTCAACACAGCGCCCTGAAAATTCAGCAGCGCGAAGAAGCCGGTGACAACGAAAAGGATAGCAAAAAATATGAAGGTGTTTTTCCAGCGCCAGCGACGGATGCCACGTAACGTTTGCCAGAGTTCTCCTGGTAAATATGCCAGATTGAGCGGTTGCTGCGGCGTAGAGAAGTGCCGCGCATCCTGTTGTTCCGCGATGAAAAGGGCAGGCAGGAAGAGCAGTGGGTAGATTTTTAGCAGGAAAGCAAAGGCCAGCGCAATATAGGCATAAGTCCAGCGCTTGCGCTCGGCAGCGATGACACAGATCAGCGTGAGCGCGGCTGGCACCAGGTCAAAGCGACCCAGCGCTATTGCCCATGCGCCGATAAGCATGTATATGGCAAAGGCCAGCCCTGCGCCTCGTGGAGCGTCGCGCAGTAGCAGCCAGTAAATAAAGACAATTGTCAGGGCTATCAGGATCGCGAACACTACTGTATAGTAGTGCAGGGGCACAAAGAGGGCAAGCGAAAAAAGGACAAGCGAGAGCGGAGGGTATTCAAGCGGCAGCGCGTGGAATGGCGGCAGTGACAACGTTGCGGCTGGCAAAAAATTGCAGTGTGCTACGGGAGGGTATAAATTGACCCCGCCACCCCCGCGCCAGAAGGTGAGCGCATAGCAGGCGTAATGGGCCACGGCGGCATGCACCAGAAAATATTCCCAGGACGCCCCCAGAAATAGCAAGATGACTGCCACAATGATAGGGAGATAGGCCACGATGCCCTGACGCGCCAGCAATCTATCCCAGAGCGTGATCCTTGCTTTCTTGGTTTCTCCCGATGGTTGTTTTTCTGTTATTTCTTTCTGTAACATACGTACTTTATCGCGCTGCACGCATGTGCACACGCGCACTCCTTTACTTCTTCTATTCTACATGCCCTTTAAGAGTGAACAAGAATGCCATCTAGTGTACGGTCGAGGTGGGTATTTCTACTGATATATAAAACGTACACCTTTCTAAAAAGTCTCTTTGTTGACCCCTTTTGAAAAGGTAGTTGGAGGAAGAAACGCCATGTGGTAGTTAGAAGGCGAGCATGAACACTATTCAGATATTTTTTACTGGTGCTGACCAGGAAATTGGGTATCGATACTTAACTCATTTCGAATGGATATAATGGCAGTATTCAATAAATAGGACTTAATTACTGTCTTTTAAGCAGGTGTTCTTATGTGTGCTATACTCTGGTTTATACAGGTGAGTTCATCTACATCCCTTTATTCCTGTATTACTCTTCATCTGTCTTGTGGTAGGTTACATGGAAATTTCAATCGCTTATTTTCACTCATTGCTTCATCCAGATGTTGTAGAACGAGATTTTGATCAAATTCGTGCGGCAGGGGC
>JBKPBA010000193.1:0-5013 GCA_046726675.1 Chloroflexota bacterium | reverse complement strand
CTACTATACTTGTCAAAAGTTTTTATAACTTCTAACAAATCATCTGGACACCTGTAGGTGCCGATTTATCGCGCACACCGCCGATTCATCGGCCTCCGGTGGATTTTCGACTATCCTGATCAACAAGTTAATGTCCATTATCAGGCTGACAGCATATCCATCCAGATCCTCCCTTAGACAAAGAAAAGCCAGCAAATCATACTACTGCTGAGGATGGTCCTGCGGTGGCTGAGGGTAGTTTGGCGGCTGCTGAGGGTAACCCTGCGGCTGCTGAGGATAGTTCTGTGGCGGCATATATTGTGCATATTGCGGAACGCCAGCAGGCGTAGTAGGACCGGCGAACAAATAAACTAGCAAAGTAATCCACTGAAAGATTAACATGAGAACAAACCAGACCCACTGTTGCAAGCGAGCCAGGTTGATCAGTGCGCCAATCCAGGCAATCAGGTACGGAATTGCCGACAGAGAAGCAATGACTATGCCGATAACAAATAGTGGCACATTGCCAATGCTCGTTAGCTGTACATTAGTTGTGGATCCATAGGTGGTAGTAGTATAGTTACTACCAACAAGACTCCCGATGATCAAGCCCGCGCCAACAAGACCCATAATTATGCTGAGAATGAAGCAGATGCCGATGGTTCTTTTACTCATGGGATGCCTCCAATCAAAGAAATCGTACCGGTAATAGTGCTATCTATAAAATGATTTCCTTCTTTCAATCCGGCATTATACGACATTTTTTACGTCAACGTTTAGAATAATTTCTCGTCGTTCGCTGCTTTTCATGGAAGTCCAGCCGCTATTCAGTCCCAAACTCTTCCTAACTCCTCAGCAGACGTACAGGTCACTATAGATCAGATACTGGATAGGTTACCTCCCAGCTACACACAAGAAGTTTACTTGCAGCTTTGCACCGATGTTTTCCAGCACGTTTATGAGTCGTACTTTGGCCAGGGCAAGAGTGTGTATGCGATGGCGAGTTGAGGATGAAATCCAGACACTGTGCAGGCGGTCTCATACGGGGAAACCAACTGGCGATTGTAGCCTCCACTTTTCTGATTGGGCTTCTGTTCAAGCCAGTGCATGATCGCTCTCAGGCGCTGATAGACCGTCGCTTCTACCGGCGCAAGTATAATGCGGCCCGCACGCTCGCTACGTTCAGTACGACTATACGTGATGAGGTGGACTTGAACCAGTTATGCACAAAGCTGATGGCGGTAGTTGAGGAGACGATGCAGCCAACACAGGTCTCGCTTTGGCTACGTCCCCCAGAATGGCAGAAGGTAGGCCAGCTAAATCACCTGGAAGCCCAGAGCCAGAAGTCACCAATTACTGTGAGCAGTGAGCAATGAAGTCTCTCTAGCATCTGAAAAGAATCTAGCGCTGCATCATTTTCTGCAATCGTAGAATGGTATTCCAATTTCTTGCTGTTCCCATGGCTTTCAGCTTTTTCTCGATAAAGGCATTGGATAGTTTTGAGCGTCCTATGCCCTCCGGATAATAGATATACACTTCCTGGCCGTTGATGTAGAGTTCTTCAGGCCCGGTATACGTCTTCTGAATATCTTCCAGTGCTGTACTAACCGGGTGGTTCGCCAAAAACATCACGACCACCCACTTTGACTCTTTCAGAGGTTGATTCTGAAAGGGATTGTTAGCAATTATAGCGCTGAACTCGGCTGCAGTTCGAACCATAACGTTCACCTGAAAGCCGAATTTTTGTGCAAAGCCATCCTCAATGTGCTTCGTGAGTTGTGTCACGTCTGCGTCATCACTCGTAAATACCACGTTTCCGCTCTGAATATAGGATTCGACTTCCTGTAATCCCAGAGATTCATGCAGTTCTTTGAGTGCATCCATGCGTATCGACTGGTGACCGCCAACATTGATGCCACGGAATAGTGACACAAACGTAGTCATTTTCAACTCTCCTTCATTTTATGGTTTGGTGGTCTCTTCACCCTGACCGCCTGTGTCCTTCGAATGGTTTATGTCCGGGGCATTCGGTAGGAACCAATGTTGTCTCCCTCATTTCCATCTATGAAGGCGATTACCAGGGCGACAAGAGCAGCGACGATGAGCATTACCAGGCCGATCGTCCATCCAAAACTGAGGTTGAGTGCGCCAGCCAGCAAGAACATGCCAATAGCGCCAATTCCCAGAAGCTTACTCAGAAAGGTCATCGTTTTTTTCAAGTGTTTTCCTCTTCTTCTTATGTGTACCATTTCATCCTCTTGTGTGAGACACCCTCTCTGTGTAGATAGACGAGTGCAGGGGTGATTTTTCCAACTCGCCTTGTACCACGCTAAGAATCAGAGCGTGATGCATAGTGTTCTTTCTCCGGTGGGCTGGCTATCGCCGGTAAGCTGTACAACAGGGTCGGGCCACGCATCCTTGCCGTCACCGGTCTTGCCATCGTCACGATTTCGATGAATTGAGTTCTATTACTGCTTTACAAACTCTTTACAAGCATTTTACTGCTTCCCGCATATTTTTTGATACAAATCGGTTATCATTTGTATAAGCGTGAGAGAGAAATGGTTGGTTGACGAGAAAAGCCACTTGAAAACGTGCTATTCTGTGATATATTTAATATATCTTATGTCGGTTGGTTAACTGCATTTTTCCCTAAATTCTGATATAAATAAAATATCAGGTATACGCTCGGCAAAGCAGAGGAGAGGACTCAGCAGATGAGTCCTCCTCTTGCAGAGAGCACTACCTTTTATGAAAAACAGCCTTAATACAATTTTATAAAAAAACAGTTTTAATATAGTTTTTATCAAGAAGCATTTTATATGATCGACCTGAAAACAGATTTTGATGTAGATACTAGTACTCTTATGTACCAACCAATCAATTCCTATGGTGTCATTGGCGATTGTCGTTCCGTTGTACTGGTAGCACCAGATGGGTCAGTGGATTGGGGATGCCTCCCAGATTTTGATAGCCCAGCCATCTTCTGCCGTTTGCTTGACGCGAAGCATGGTGGCTACTTTCAGATAGCCCCAACAGATAATACAATTCCCGGCCTGCAACACTATCTACCTGAGAGTAATGTTCTTCAGACCAGGTTTACCAGCATTGCTGGTGAAGTTGTGCTGACCGATTTCATGCCTGTAGAGACATTAAATGCTCAGCCATTTCAGGAAATGAAAGATACTACCAGGACAGGTGGGGAGAAAGCAAGCTATTGTTTAGTACGTATCGTGGAATGTGCATATGGTAAACTGCCGATTACGATGAGATTGAAGGCCACTCCGCAATATGCTGCTGCATCAAGTGCCGCTCATCTGGTCTTGGAGAATAGTGGAGCAGTCATTTCTGGCGGAGAACAACACCTGGGACTGACCATTGTAGGCACACATCGAATCCCATCATTTTCTATGATTGTCGAGCAAGGTACTGAAGCGATGACCCCCACTGTTATCGCGCAGGCAACACTTCATCAAGGTGAGCGCCTGCTGTTTGCTATTGGCGTGGCTTCCACTGCTCAGGGAGCACAAATGCTTGCACAGTACGCGTCTCGCCAGTACGACTTCGAGGAAGCATTGGCTCAAACTCTGCGCTGCTGGCAAACATGGATGAAACATTGTACTTACCAGGGTCCATACGCCGAGTTGGTGCAACGCAGTGCACTGGTTCTGAAAATGATGACCTATGCACCGACAGGAGCCATTATAGCTGCGCCGACCACTTCTCTACCTGAAGAGCTAGGCATGATACGCAACTGGGATTATCGCTACACCTGGCTACGCGATGCCACCTTTACACTCTATGCGTTCGGTTCTCTTGGTTATATAGAAGAGGCTCACGCGTTCACTCACTGGCTGCGTCGTCTCTCTTACTCGAGCAGTGATGACCTCCAGATCATGTACGGCATTCGAGGTGAACGCGATCTGGTCGAGCAGGAACTACTCCATCTCAGTGGCTATCGTGGTTCTCGTCCGGTACGTATCGGGAACGGGGCAGCATATCAAAAACAACTGGATGTTTTTGGAGAAGTGCTTGATTGTATCCATTTCTTTCGGCGTCAAGGGGGGTTTGAGCGTTGTGGTGAGAAGCTGGATGGCCCTATGTGGGAGATGATGCGCACTCTTGTAGAGCATGTGTGTGCCCATTGGCACGAACCTGATAGCGGCATTTGGGAGGTGCGTGGTAATCCACGTCATTTCGTCTATTCCAAGGTCATGTGCTGGGTTGCGCTTGATCGAGGCATTCGAGCTGCCCAGCAACTGCACCTGGAGGCTGATCTTCCACGGTGGTGTTTCGTCCGTGACCAGATTCGTGCCGACATTCTGGAGCGTGGATATAACACGACGCTAGGGGCTTTCACTCAGGCATATGGTGATACAGCCCTGGATGCTGCAAACCTGTTACTGCCACTGGTCGGATTCATTCCTCCAGACGATCCACGTATGTGCTCAACAGTTGAACGCATTATCGAACACCTTACTGACGAGCAAGGCTTCGTCTACCGGTATCACTCCTGTGACGGAGTGGCTGGTAGTGAGGGAACCTTTACGCTCTGTACTTTCTGGCTTGTAGATAACCTTGCGATGCAAGGGCGTGTGACGGAAGCCCGCGCACTCTTCGAGCGTCTACTTACCTATGCAGGACGCTTAGGCTTGTTTTCCGAGGAAATCGATACGCAGGAAAAAGTGGCATTGGGTAACTATCCACAGTCCTTCACACACATCGCTCTTATCAACAGCGCCCTTAATCTCCAAAAGGCTGAGCGGCGTTTCACTGAGCACCACACATCGCCGATTATGGCAGCAATCACGGTGTAAGAATTTGGGTTCTCTTTAACAACGCTAATAAGGTACAGTCTTGTCATGCTGAGCCTTGTCCTGAGCGAAGCGAATGGAGCAGCGAAGCATCTGGCTCGCTACCGAGAGATGCTTCGCTGCGCTCAGCATGACAATTGGGGGATGCACCAGGGACAATCGGGGACAGCAGATAGATCCTTAGCAATGAATCCGGACATCTGTAGGGGCCGATTTATCG
>JBKPBA010000192.1:0-6073 GCA_046726675.1 Chloroflexota bacterium | reverse complement strand
GCTTTACAGACGTTGAACATCAATAAGCTCTTCCTGAGCGCAAGTGGATTGCTTCTCCTTGATGGCCTATCATGCAATAATCTTGCCGATGCTGAAGTCAAGCAGGCACTTATAAACTCCTCCCGTAAAACTATTTTATGTATGGATAGTAGCAAGATTGGCAGGGTCTATCTTGCACGCTTCGCTCCCCTCCACATTATTGATGTATTGATTACCGATAATGGCATCTCCGACGAAAGCCGTGAGGCTATAGAACAGCAGCAGATAGAGATAATCACAGCTTCTGCAGAGGTTCCGGCGTCTCTTCATGAATTAGAGCTGATCAGATGATGTTGCAGTATAGCACGCAGGCATAGAACGAGCACGGTAACAAAAGCGGCTGGAACAGCACGTGCTACATGCTGGTTGACCACTGGATGGCACTGCATGGAATCGCACCTGCGCCATGCACGCGCGAAGAGGCAAAGACGAAACTGTACGCCTGGATCGAGCAGCGGTGGGATGAAAGCGCCATTCGTTATTTGAAAAGGAAACTTGACACTACCTCTACGCTTCTGGCAAAGTGAACTTGTGAGCTTGCAAGCGCTTGACGAAGGCGGGACGGCGCAGGTGAGGCGGGACCCAGGCACGGAAACGGTCTTGAAACTTCTGAGTCTCTTTGAATTGATCGGCGGCTTCACGCAGCTCGACCAACGAGCGAAGAGCTTCGTCGTAGCCTGTACCTGTACCGCGCATCACCGCCTGTTCGACTTGATGCCAGTAAGCGTCCTGGTGATCGTGGATCTCTTGCAAATGACGCAGACGGGCTGCCTGCTCCTGCTCGCGCTTCTCGCGTTCCAGTCCGGCTCTAATCGCCTTGCTTTCGGCGAGCAATGTGATGTAGGTGACGTGCTCGCCCGTTGGCGGTGCCGCGCTGGTCTTGTCCTGGCCCAGTTCGCGCAACTCCCTGACGAGTAGGCGGCTCAAGCCTGGCTCATTGTGTGCTAACCGCACCAGGTAATCGTTCTGGCGCTCAGGTGACAGCAACTTGACCCAGGCAGCAAAATCATCCTTAGTTGATGGCCCGGCTCCCTTGCTATGGCGAGCTGCCGCGACGAGCAGTTCTTGGGGTACCTGCAACAATTCTGCCAGAGAGTACTGTGCCGCCGTCAGCGTGCCAAAGCCGGGCGGAACGGGTGGCACACTGATTTCCCAGTCCTCTTCTTCATTCTCATTCTCTTCTTCGTCATAGCCCTCTATCATGATCTGAGCGGCCAACCAGACGATATAGAGGGCTCGGAGATCGCCCTCCATCAACTCATCGCGAATGGCGATGAGCGACCCCAGTTCATATGCGGTCCATTCGTCGGGCGCTTCCATCTCGCCAAATTGGATATCGAGGATATCGTAATCCGGGTGCCGGGTGAATGTGACGAAATCTTCAAGATCGTAGCCATCGATGAGATCGGCTGGCAAGATTCCATGCGGGAAACGGAATGCCAGTTGTGGCGAGCCCCAGTTGGCCCAATAGAGGAAGCCATCGAAGAACTCGTGGAGCACTTTGATGGGATCGTGCTTGAAGTCACCCCAGTGATATTCGATGAGGGCATGGGTGGACGATGCTTCGATGTGACTGGAAAGGGCATTGACAGCATCAAGTTGCGCCCGTGTCAGAGGTCGATCGATAGTCATGAATTCGTAACGCTGGTATTCGCTCATATTGCTCCTCACCAGAAGTTTTAGTTCTTGTTATTATAACACCAGCTTCAGCACCCGGTGATACGCCCTGGCCGACAAGTGCAACTGCTGCACCACCGCTTTCAACAGCTTCTCCCCCGAGGCATCCGTCTGGCAGAACTCGCGCACCTCCGTCGGCCCCATCTCTGCGTTACACGTCAACTTCGTCCCCTTGAAGCGTTCTAATTGGCGTTCGCTCGCAGCCTGCACTCGTGCACGGATCGTCTTTGAATCCTCAACATTGCGTTTATCGGCCAACTTCTCATAATCGACGCGGGGGACTTCGACGTGGATGTCGATGCGGTCTATGAGCGGGCCGCTGATTTTCTTCTGGTAGCGGGCGATGGCCATGGCCGAACAACTGCATTCTTTGACAGGATCTCCGTAGAAGCCACAGGGACACCCGTGCGGGTAGCTGTTGCAACCGATCCCATCTGGGTTGCGCGTGCGCCACGTCTTTAGAGTCGAGGACCGACGGCACTCTGGAGAAAACTCCGAAAAGGCAGGATTTCACGAACTCAGAGCGCTCTAGAACAACTTTACCAGAACTTTTGTGCAAACATAAGGAATGATACTCCTTTAAATATTTCCTGGCTACATCCTGGATAATGGGGTTATTGTTAGCTCCATATATGGATAGAGCGGGAGAGATTCCAGGTTCTTCTGTACCTGATCCTGCGATTCCCCTTGCATCACGATCCAGACACCTGAAAAGTCTGAGGCGATGTAGAGTGCCTCTACCGTTCCTTGCTGCTTGAGTACCTGAATACGTTCCCGCTCACGGGGAATGCGTTCCAGAATGCTTTGCTGATCCTGTCGGCGAAATGTCCCATGGACCATAAATTCCATCATCATATGTGTGTTCCTTTCATTCCGGTACCCTCTGGAACAATCCGACCAGTGTGGCAGCCGCCAGCACCTGTCCTTCAATCGCCTGAATCAGGCCATCGTAGGTAAGTCCCTTCTCTTGCACGTGATCGACCTTGAGGGCGTAGAGCGTAAAAATATAGTGATGCGGCTGGCCGGTGGGAGGAGGGCATGGACCAAAGTAGGCGTGGGTGTTCATACTCGTCGTGCCTTGCTCAAACGGGGTAGTTCCTTCGAGTGTGAGCACCTGCGCCGGGATATTGTAGACAACCCAGTGATGAAATCCTCCTGCCACCGGAGCATCGATGTCATTCATCAGCAGGGCAAAACTGCGGGTTCCCGCGGGAACATTATCCCACGCCAGCGTGGGTGCGGTATTCTGACCATGACAGCCAGCCTTGTCGAACGCACTTCGTTCTGGCAGAGGTCCGTTGTCCAGAAAGTCGGGGCTGGTGAGTTTGAAGGCGCGTGCGGCACGTTCCTGGTTGATCATTGGTTTGCTCCTTTCAACAAGTCGTTGGCTATTTCTTCCCACGGCGATGAGACCACTCACTGCTGACCAGGAGTGTGATTCTCGTGCAGGCGGCAGAGAGCACTAAGGGTCGTTGCGGTCAACTGGGCGAGTTGCTTGAGTTGCGCTTCGTCCTCCTCAGTAAAGTCAGCGTCGTTGTATTTGTCAGAGAGTTGGAGCAGGCCATAATTGTGGCCATCCTCTCCAATGAGAGGAACCGCGAGCCAACCGCGCATCGGAGGATGTTTGCCTGCCTCTACGCCAAAGTGTTTCCAGCCTGGATGTTGCTCTAACTCAGCCTGCGTGAAGCGCATCGCGGTATTGTGCGCGACGACATCGGCATGAATGCCGAAACCAACCGCAGGAGTACGGTAGCCGTACCAGGCAGCATATTTGGGCGAGAGCGAAAAGTACTTGCGCATTCCCTTCCAGTTTCCTGCTATGATGAGCGAGGCAGCTGCCTGATGCGCCCCAATCAGACGGCGTGCTAACTCGGCTGTCAGGTGCAGCGTACCATCAATAGCCGTGGTAAAGTCGGTAGCTGGAGCTCCAGGAGCTGGTCTCCAGTCGTCGCTCAGCGCTTGCGGCACTACGACGCCGCTGATTCCTCCTGCCCAGGAAACGCTTGAAGTTGCTTGGGTGTCTTGATTGCTCATGGTTGTCCCCTCTGGATAAGGTTGCCCTATGAAAAAAACTCTTCGCGGCTCAATTGTAATGCCAGTAAATGGAGATGTCTTGGAAAACCTTGCTCTTTACGCTGGTATATTCTTGCGGTTTTGCCGGACAAGGGTTTGAGGGGTGACACCAACGAGCCGCTTGAAGGAACGAGTAAAGTGGCTCTGGTCAAAAAACCCAACCTGGCTCGCGATCTCAGCGATCGTCAATTTCCCCTGGAGAAGCAGGCTTTTAGCATGCTCAATGCGCACATTGAGCACATATTGATGCGGTGTCACGCCCGTGACCTGTTTGAAGGTGCGCGCGAAGTGATAGGGACTCATACTGGCGACCAGGGAGAGTTCGGCCAGCGTGAGATGCTGGTCCAGATTGTCGTGGATATACTCAATGACTTGTCGCAATGTCGAGGCTGAATGCTTTTCTACAGCCTCTCGCAGTGTTGGCTTCCACACAGTGTAGTGCCGCAAGAGATGCGCCGCGAGCGCATTGATGAGTGACTCCGCGTAGAGGGAAGAAGAAGTAACCATCCCTTCATCTATCTCGGCCTTGAGCGCCAGTGCAATGTGCAGCATTAGTGGATCGTCTCGTTCTTGCTCGCTCGCGATCATTTCGACGATGGTGCGTGATGCCAGTTCGTTTGCAGCTCGGGCGACAAGGTCTGGCTCGAGAAACAGGAGCAAAAATTCAGCTTGTTCTTGCCAGCGAACCCAATGTTCTGAGGTGGCGGGGTAGACGATCGTCTCTCCACGCTGTGCGTGATTGCAGTGTAAACGTCCACCATTCACGCGCCTCTCTGTCTGGCATTCGCTCAGTAAAATACAGATCGTATGTTGTGGCAGACACAATTCGCATTCCGCCGACGGCTGGAGGTGATGTTCAATGGTGATACCCTCCCAGGTAGAAAATTTGGGCACGGTAAGTGGCGATGAGGAGTGCAGAGGGTAGGTTTGTATGTGGCTTTGCATGGTTACATCACCCTCGGAATCTTCTCCGTCGGACATTCCTACTCCATACAAAAAATAGTGACGCATATATACTCATCTCTACTGCGCGTAGTATACGTCTTAGGCATCCCAAAAGCAATGGAGTGTCCACCTGATGGGCAACGGAATAGATATCTCAAATGAAGTGGCTCTAGATAGTCATTCATGGCATTCTTGTATTCTGTGAAAAAAGCGGCATTCAAGACGCCCACCCTCGTCGCTCGGTATGTCGGGTGAGTAGCGGCCTGAAAACTTGACTACGTACTCAGAACAGTCTTTATTCTTCTCACTCCTTCCTCAATCTCTTATGGTGTCAGATTTCCATAACCGAGAATAACCTTGCTCTGATGACAACCTTTCCGTATGGCGTGCTGTTCTACCGGGTAGAGACGGACTCCTGCCTCCTCGTGTTCGGAGCGGTCATAGGAGAAGCCCTATGGACCATCCTCGGAAAAGCGGTCTCAGCAAGGGTGACACCACTGACTATTGCCAGCCTCACCAGTTGCTTCGGACTGCTTCTGTTCTCACTGTTCGCAGTGTACCAGGCCAGCAGTTTCAACTTCGCAACGGTCACGCCTTTGGGATGGGCAGCAGAAGTTCACCTCGCGACGATCGCTTCTGAGCTTGGTTTCGTTGATCAAAGCCATTCACCCATGTGTTTAAACGCCTGGTTGGCATGACTCCCCATGCTTTCCTGCAATAACAGAGCAAGAATATCCCATAAATGCGGACATTTGTACAAGACATGTCGACCGCTTCTGTGTATGCTATTCTTATCAGTTGACGTAAAGGAACGAGCTTTATCCTGATCGCCTCTTCCTCCACAGAAGGAATACAGACTGAACGAACGCAGATGGGCCAGCCAGAGGAAATATCGTTTCAGCCCTGTTAGTGGCTCATTTGGCAAAGGAGAACCTTACATGACTACGATTACCGATGAGTATATGCAGCAGATGCGAGCCAAAACCAAGAATTACACCATCGTGATTTTGAAGGCTGGGCCACATAAACACCAGAAGGGGGCAGAAAAAATCATCTGGGAACACGGACGAAGAAACTATGAACTCCGCGCCGACGGGGTGTTGGCCATTGTTTGTCCGATCAGCGATGGCAGTGATGTCTGCGGTCTTGACATTTTTAATGCCACTGTCGAAGAAGCAAAAAAGATCATAGATGAGGACCCGGGCGTGAAAGCTGGCGTTTTTGTCTATGAAATTCATGCATGTCGCAGTTTTCCGGGAGACAGCTTACCGGGGTAAAAGATGAAAATAGATCTAAAGTGGTATTACCAGAACTTGTCAGAAGTGGCACTACACCAGAC
>JBKPBA010000191.1:0-4297 GCA_046726675.1 Chloroflexota bacterium | reverse complement strand
GCTAAGCGCGGTTGTTGCTGCTATCACGCCCTCCAAACCACCACGATTCTGTTTGACCGTTGAAGTTGTTCCTGATGTCTCCTCTGTCATCTTTTTGCTCCTTTGCATTGCAGGGTATTCAATCCCTGTCAGCATATGAATTATCCACCTATCAATGTATTACCATGGATTTCTACAAAAGTCAATGTATTTTGACTTAGCTTGATATTACTCGATTTATATTGATTTTATCATCATATTGGTATATACCTGTTGACAAAGTGACGCAGACTTTCTATCATTGAGAGTAGTGAATGAGCATTCCACAGCCCACAAAGAGATTGAAGAAGGACGAAGCACATATGATAGAGCTAGAAGGCGAAAAATACCTTGATGGAGACGAAGCAAGCAACTTGTTGGGGGTAAAAATGTCAACCCTCTATACCTACGTAAGCAGAGGAATCCTCAGAAGCTACAAACAGGGTATCAAACGACAACGGCTTTATAAGCAGGCCGAACTTGAGGCTCTTTTACGCCTGCACCCAAGTGATACGCCTTCTCCTATCTCCACCGCTAAACAATCAACGGAGGAAACCTCCGAGTCAATCAAAGGGCGTACAGAAATCCCTCTTGCTGAGGATTGGGTGCCCTACATGTAATATGTAATGCCGATAAAGGTGGCGCCTCAATTCCATATGTTGCCGCAACTTGTGAAGCTCTCTGCCTGAATAAGCAAAGTACCAATTATACGTTCCCTACTTCTTTCAAAGGCTGAGCATTGCGAACATGTCTATTCAAATTTGCGGCTAGAGCGAAAGCAACCATACCAAAAGTGCAAATGAAAACCGTTTGGACAACACCGATATTCTGGATAAGTAAACCTGTCAATGCTAACCCCAGCGGTTGACCGCCAAATGCGATCAATCTGAATACGCTGTTGACACGACCTTGTAACTCATCTGGAATAATGGCACTTCGATAGCTGAACTGCACTACATTGTACACTGGTCCCATGAAGAGGGAAGCAGCCGAAAGGACTCCCAATACGAATGGGTTCGGGGCTATTGCATAAACAGGCAGGCTAAAAATGACGTAGGGCAGAGCACGAAGAGTTCCGGCAAAGCCTGCCTGCGCAGCAGAGCCAGTCAACGCCAGAATGAGCAGTGGAAATGCAAGCTGTGAGACTTGCGTACCAACGTTCGAGACCATCTGGCCACTCCACAACAGCATATAGTCGCGATTTAACCACAGCGCTTTTGGTCGCCTGGGTATTACATCTTTGGTACTCATACGTTTTTATGGCTTTTGTAAAACCTCATCAGAAAAGCGTAATAGATTGCGCCAGCTATCTGGAAGCATAAAAAAGCGTTCCCCGCGTGGGGGAACGCTTTTTATTTACCCATTTATTATAACATTTTGGTGAGGAAAAGTCAAGTAAAAATTTATGCTTGCTTGCTGAATTCATTGGCGCCTTTTATTACAGACTGAAGCTGGTTGGTGTCGCTTCGAAGTCCGGAGCTTCGACTACTTGAGATGAGCTAGTGTCCACCTTGCTATAGTTGGCAAGCAGATCCTTCCAGGTTTCCTCTCCTCCAATATGGTAGACGGCAATACCTCCAAGTGTCGTCGACAAGGGTGAGTCTCCTACATATAGTATTGTTACAGCATGTCCCGATTGTTTCACTCGCGATAGCGCGTCCAGTAAAGGATCACTGACTGTACTCGTAACAACTACGACAGTTGCTCCAGCCGGAAGACGAGTACGCTCAATCTGTATCAGTTCCTCAATCGAACTGCCAAAGTACGATTGAATACGTGCCAATACTTCCATGATACGTTTGCGCTGTTCTTCGTTGCTGGCTGGAGGCAAATGAATGCGACGGCGTTTCAATTGGTCGGCTACCACTACCTCCATTTGATGTTCCTTTTCTTTTCCGTCAGGATCCTGAGACAATGCAGGAGAAAGTTCACCCGACTCATCAAGAGAAGATGGAGTTTGCGAAGTGGAAATCGACATACCCATTTCTGGCATATACATAATGGTGTTTGCATAGAGTCCTACAGCATATCCCTGATCGAGCGCCCAATCAGCAACCGAAGCAGTAGCACAGATGGCCAGTTCATGGAGTTCAGGTCGTATACCATACCAGGCATCAAGCTGCGAGATGACATTGAGAAAGAGCACCAGCGTATAGGTTGTGGTTGCCTGGTATACTTTGCTTTGCAGTTGCATCATGCGTGCTGTGGCTTTCCAATGTACGCGCCACAGATCATCTCCATACATGTAGTCACGTACCCCTACCACACGTGAGGGATCTTCTAGCATGCGATGTGGGGCGCGATTATCTCCAAAGGGGTGAAGTGAAGGCAGCCCAAAGCGGGTAATAGAAACTACCAGGGGATAGACAAGCAGGTATTGCCTGTTAGAGAGCGTTTCCTGACGATTGAGAAATCCAAAGACATCACCGCTGCGCAGCACCGTTGGCCCGAACGTATGTATACCTCGCGCATTGCAGTGAACAGTACAGAGCCGTGTCACTCGTTCATACCAGCGGAGGCTAAACAGATTTTCGAGTATCACCATGTTTCTGGCAGCGCTGATACGCAAGTGACGACCCTTAAAGGTTAACTCCCTCGGAACGTTATCTTCAATCTCAAGCCATGGAAGTGGCAAGAGCTTGGCATTCTCGATTGCGAGAGAGAGATCTATCTCCTCTCCAAACAGAACACGCTGTTCGCTAAATTGGCGTTGATAGCGTAAATCTTGCAGGCAATATTTCGCCCAGATATCTGTTGTGGCCAGGACTAACACTCCCAGAAATCCGATTACAAGCAGTAATGGCTGGCGGACAAGCAGACCAAAGAGAATAATCGCTGTGCATAGATAATACCATTGCTTCTTCATGACTCTACCGGTACAGAAACGTTATGCAGTACTTCCTCTATGATTTGCTCCATAACACGTCCATGCAGGCGTGCCTGGCTCGTGGCAATCATACGATGAGACAGAACAGGACGCGCTACTCGCTTTACATCATCAGGTATAACATAGAAGCGGCCATGTAGGGCTGCATAGGCCTGCGAAGACCGGTAAAGAGCGAGAGTACCTCTTGGACTGACACCCAATTCGACCCCGCTGTGGCTGCGGGTAGCTCGCACAAGCTCGACAATGTAGTTTTCAACGGCTGGATCAACGCGCACCCTACGGATCATTTTTTGCAATTCTTGTAGGCGTTCTCCATTAATTACAGGTTGAAGGTCATCTAACGGCTGTGTTTCTTTGAAGCGCTGTAGGATCAATCGTTCTTCCGAATGGCTTGGATAGTCAAGATGTAGGCGCATGAGGAAGCGATCAATTTGTGCTTCCGGCAGGGGAAAGGTGCCTTCCAGTTCAATCGGATTTTGCGTGGCAATGACAGTAAACGGGCGTGGTAACATTACTGTTTCGCGTTCTACACTAATCTGACGCTCTTCCATTGCTTCCAGCAACGCGGATTGGGTACGTGGCGTGGCACGATTGATCTCGTCAGCAAGCACAATCTGCGCTAGCAACGGTCCTGGCCGAAACTCGAACTCGCTCTTTTTTTGATTAAAAAACGTAATGCCGGTAATATCTGAAGGTAACAGGTCTGGGGTAAACTGAATACGTTGAAATGTGCATCCGAGGGATTTTGCTAGCGTTTTTGCCAGGGTGGTTTTGCCAATCCCGGGCACATCTTCGAAGAGTACATGTCCTTCGCAGAGTAATGCGACCATCAGCAGGTCTATTACTTCCTCTTTACCTACAATCACGCGGCTGGCATTCTGACGAACAGCGCGCGTAGCCTCCTGAACCTGGCGGATTTCGTCTATCTGCGTCATATAAGTCCTTAAAAGGAAAGCTTAGAGACAAAGCATTTGCAATGGTGTCATAGACATATCTATGAAGCCTCTTATGAATTATACGCATATCAGATGACAAATTTCATGACAACCCGCCAAAGATAAACTTGTTCCATGTACAGGTTCAACCACCTATGCCTCTGGTCAGCCCTTGCGCGGAGATACTTCGCTGCTCCATTCGCTTCGCTCAGGACAAGGCTCAGCATGAAAGGGGTGGGTTCAACCGCCTATACCTCTGGTCAGCACTTGCACAGTTACAGTTTGGGACTTTGCTTTTTGACCATTTTGATCCGTCGCAAGAGCATAAACAGAAGCCTGTACAGATTTTTGCCTAAAGCCAAAGGTAGATACGAACCATGGAATGGTTGCATTACCGTCGCTATCAGTCGTTTGCGGGCCAGCAGTAGATCGGCCTCCCTGAACACTATAGCGTATC
>JBKPBA010000190.1:0-5447 GCA_046726675.1 Chloroflexota bacterium | reverse complement strand
TCTCGGGACAACTCGCTCTCAGTCAGGGTAACGTTGCCGAGGCATACACACTCGCCGGGGAGAGCCTGGCGCTGTTCAGAGAAATAGGAGACCGGCCAAATACTGCCTTAGCGCTCTGCTTGTTAGCGAGAGTGGAGGCAATCCAGGGGAACTATGCGACAGCGCGAACCCTTTACGAGCAGAGTTTGGACATTGCTGGTAAAGGCATAGGTGACAAGGGGTTAGTCGCCTCCTGCCTGGAAGGATTGGCGGTTGTGGTTGCTGCTCAGGGGGAACTGGTTTGGGAAGCACGTCTCTGGGGAGCAGCAGAGAGCCTGCGTGAAGCCATGGGTGTGCCCTTGCCACCTGTCGAGCGTCCTATCTATGAACGCTCTATCGCCGCAGCACGCAACCACCTTGGAGATAAGACTTTTGCCGCCGCCTGGGCCGAAGGTCGCACTATGACACCAGAGAAAGCCCTCGACGCGAAAGGAGCAGTAACGATACCTGAAGAGCCTGTCGAAAAGCAGTTACCTCTCATTACAAAGCCACCATCCCCGCCAGCCTATCCTGATGATCTGACGGCTCGCGAGGTTGAGGTGTTGCGTCTGCTAGCCCAGGGCTGGACCGATGCTCAGATCGCCGGGGAACTGGTGATTAGTCCTCGTACAGTCAACCACCACCTCACCTCAATCTACCGCAAAATCCAGGTTACCACCCGCAGTGCCGCCACCCGTTATGCCATCGACCATCAACTCATCTAGCTATCCTCTTTGATTTTAAGCCGTCCGAGTGGGTTCGCCATGACCCGCCGTATAGTCCTCCAGGGGGAGATATCAGAACGACTGGCTCCGCCCATCGGGTGGTTCATAAAAAATTGGTACATGGCTTCGCTGGCATTCGGACCCTGAGGATCGGTATGGGAAACGGCGGGGCTGCCTCCCGACCAGGCATGCCCCAAACCGGAGATTTTCCAGTATTGTTGGATTTCTTTTCCGGTGTGATCTTTCCATGTATACACCGTGTATGAGTGCCCTCCTGGAACCTGTCCAGAAGTAGTGGTGGTTGGATACTTAAAGTCGGCAACATACAGTCCTTGCGATGCCAGATGATTCGTCTGCATCCATTGCTGCACGACCTGATCACCATTGGTAGGCCTAACGATTTTGTCATGAGTTCCTTGAAAAACAATGGTAGGCATCATACGCTTGTAGCTTCCCATGGCCTCATATGCTTTTCGCCCTTGCTTTTCGGGATCGGGACCTCCTCTTCGCATCATTGCGAGGCCACTGATGATGTTTGTTACGGCTTGATACTCTACCCCTGAGTGCACACCAATGGCCGCAAAGATATCCGGATAGGTTGCTCCCAAAATAACAGCCATTGCTGCTCCAGCAGAGGCACCAACGACATAGACCCGGCTGCTATCAATCGTCCATTGTGACGTACTCTCTTTGATGGCCTGGACCATGTGAGCAATGATTGCCGGTTCACCACGATCACGAAATTGATGGGAAGTTTTAAACCAGTTCCAACAGAGGGTTCGGTTAGACATGCGCGTCTGCTGTGGATAGACGACAATGAACCCATACTGCTCTGCCAATTGATTCATACCTGTCCCAGCAGCGTAGTCAGCTGCTGTCTGTGTACACCCATGTAACAGGACAAGCAGCGGAACTGCTGTTCCGAGGTGATAGGTTGTCGGCGTATACACAAAATACGGGTAATCGCCGCTAGCATCTTTGTATTGGTACTGTTGCCACATAGCTCTCTGAACTCCTGGAAGTTTTGGTCCTTTCTTCCCATGTTTCTGTATCACATTGACATTTAGATGTATATCGCATATATATTATTATTGCATCTATTTTCCTTTTGTCAAGCTTTTGGTATGAATGGTTCAGAAAAATGGCTCGTTTCTTGCTCTTAGCTGGTTAGGTGTGGTTCTGCTTGGCATCGTGCTACACGTGCTCCTGGTCTGAAGAGGCTAACACTTCCCCCTATCACACCCCCACTCCCAGATGTTGATGGTCTCGATTGCGCCAAGCGGCCCGGGCTGGTAGTTGTGCGTCCCCTTGTGCACGATCGAGAGATCTGTCGGGCTGTAGAGCACGATGAAAGGGAACTCCGTCAGGTAGATCTGATGGATCAGATTGAAGAACATCTGCCTTGCGCCTGGATCCGCCGTCGCCTGTTCCTGTTGGTAGAGGGCATCCAACGTATGGTTGCAGTAGAAGTCAATGTTGGAGCCAGTGGGCGGGAACTGGTCGCATGCTAACAAAAAGGCATCGTCAGGGTCATAGCTAAAGCCGCTCCCAAACTCGGCGATGTCATACCTGCCCGAAATGGCTCCCGTTGGAGGGGATGCTTTTCCCCCAGGCAAGAGCGAGCCAAAGAACGTATCGCCAGGATAGTTCTGAATGTCGAGCTTGATCCCGATCGCCTGCACGTTGCGCTGCAGGATCGCTTCAACTTCGATGCGGTCGGGATTGTATTTAGCATTCGTCGAATACTCGAATTCCAGGCGCTCTCCTCCCTTGGTGCGCACTCCATCAGCGCCCTTCACCCAGCCGTTGTCGTCCAGCAGCTTATTGGCTGCCGCCGGATTAAACTCTGGACATGGCGGCTCAGCCTCATAGCCCGGATGCATCGCCGTGCCGTGGTCAGTGCATAGCAGACTGGCAAACCCGTGGCGCGCCTCATTGATTAACGCTTGGTGATCGATGGCCTTCGCCATCGCCTGGCGCACTTCCAGATGGGTGGCCAGTACCGTATTGTGAAAGTTGAAGTACATCGCCTCGAAGTTGGCACTGGTAGGAGGAGTGACGAGCGTATAGTGGGTGAGGCGCCGATATTCCTGCACCTTGCTCACATCCAAGCCCCAGGCCGCATCGACGAGGTCGTCTTTCAAGTCCTGTAAGAAGGTGTCATCATGAGGGGCGATGCGGAAGACGACCTTGTCCAGGTAGGGCAATCCTTCGCTGGCACGGTAGTAACTGGGGTTGCGTACCAGCGTGTAATGCTCGTGAGGTATGCTCTCCGTCATCATGAACGGGCCGCTCGTGACCTTGGGGTTCAGGTTCTCGGGCGATTTCAAGATGGCCTCGGGCGCCATACTGCTAAAATGATGCGCCGGCAGCGGCGCGAGCACGCCATCTACCCACAGCGAGACAAATGGCGCATAGGCTCGCGTGAGGTGGAAGGTGATCGTGAGGTGGTCCGCCGAAATATCTGCTGAGGTAATCAGGTTCAGAACAATGGTAGAGCCGACACCAAACTTGGGATTGGCCCGGAGCCTCCAGGTGAAGTCAACATCGCGGGCATCGTAGGGCTGCCCATCCGACCACACCAGATGGGGTTTCAGATGGAACGTCCAGGACTTGGCGTCGGGGCTGACATCCCTGTTCTGCGAGCTGGGCACCCTGGTCGCCGCCCCAGGATGCACCACTCCTTGTGCATCCCCATAGAAGAGGGGCAGGTATAACGCCTGGTCGACAATACCCGATGCATAGTCCCCCGAGGGATTGGGGATGAACGAACCTGCATTTCCAATGATATCAGTCCAGGTGCCTCCCCGTACCGGATGGAGGGCCGGGGAACCGCTGTGTGTGCCGATCACCCCGAAGTGCGCGAGCAGGCTTACACTCCCCAGGACGCCTCCTGCAATGATCACGACCACCAATCCAATCAGCATTGCTGCACTCATTCTCGATATCCGCCTGGCCTTCCGCTGGACCGGCATCGTTGGCTCCAGAGGAGGTGACACACCAGCAGCCGTGGGTGCCACCAATTGGCCCCGCTGCGGCGTCTCGGACGCAGTTCCCCTCTGGGGTGTATCGAGACCGTTTGGTGCCGGGGAGTCAGGGTAGACGGTCGGCTCGAGATCCCCCGCTGGCAGATCGGCAGAGGGGGTTGCCGCCGTTGGCAGAACGGGTTGACTTGGCTCAACCGCCACTGTCTCATAGCTCGTTGCAGCAGTTGGACTGAGGGCGGGCTGCTCGCTGGCAAACTGCGCGGTAGGAGTGAGAGCACTCCGGCTGGCCTGCTCCAATGCTATGGCGAAGTCCGCCACTGAGGCGAAGCGCGCTTTGGGGTCTTTGGCCAGGGCGCGTAGCACCACCTGCTCGAACTCCGGTGGAATCGCCGGCACGCGCTCGCGCAATGGAGGGGGTGGCATGCTCAAGTGTTGGGCCATCACCTCGCTCACCGACCCCTCAAAAGGCCGCTCGCCACACAGCCATTCATAGACTACCACACCCAGCGCGTACTGATCACTGGCCGGGCGTGGGTGTCCCTCGATCTGCTCCGGGGCCATGTAGGCCAGGGTGCCAGACGTTCCTTGTGCACTCACATTGAACGAGGATGTGCTATGGGCGATGGTGGCAATGCCAAAATCCGAGAGCAGCACCTCCTGTCTTCGGCCCACCAGCATATTCTCTGGCTTGACATCGCGGTGGATGAATTTCTGTTCGTGGGCGTACTGCAAGGCATCAGCCACCTGCTTGACCGAGGAGACAATCACCGGGAGAGGGACCAGGCTGCCTTTGGGGTAGCGGCGCCGGAGTGTGCCATTGGGGGCATAGTCGATTACCAGAAAGGGTACGCCCTCCTGCACATCGTAATCGAAGACACGCACGATTCCAGGATGCACGAGTGTGGCGATGGTCTGCGCCTCCTGCTGGAAGTGCTCAGCCTCCTGCTCAGTCAGATGCGCATGCAGCACCTTGATGGCGGCCTGTTGATTGAGCCGCACATGCTGTCCCAGGTACACCTCGGCATAGCCGCCCTGACCCAACAGGGAGACCAGCCGGTAGTTGCCAAATTGCTGTCAAAGACGGTCTGCCACCTTTGGCCTCCTAACCTCCAGCCAGGGGCAAGGGTACAATTCCAGGTCGATCTATCGTTCAGGTAAGCATGCACGTATTGTAGACTGAAAAAGGAGACACGTCAAGCAAATGTTCCCGATAGCAGGGCTAATTAAAAGTCAGAAGCAACCCCTATAAGAGACGAATGGCTTGCAAGTGGTGAGCATCAAAAGCACGCATCTGGCTGGAGACAATGGAGACCCTCAAGAAGTTGAGCAAGGCCAGCTAGAAGCTATTGAGCACCACCAAGACGTGAGAGGCCTCTCCCTTGCGCACTTGACAGTCGTCTTCACGCAGGGTCCATATCGCACCGATAGTGGAGGCGGTTCTTAACTGCTCCAGATCAAACAGCAACACTTGATTGGGAAGTGATCGCAAAATCTCCAATATCGCGCGCACCACATTCGTGTGCAAATTTCTGAACCAAACAACGTGCATGGTATGCTAAAAGTGGCATCGGATTTATTGTGATTCTTCGTCTGGCTCGTTCAGGAGTATGTGTTGTTGATTGGGCCCTTTTTTGAGTTGTTGCTTCTCTTCGCGCTGCAGCTCCTGGATGCTCTTTTCCGGTGTTGGTAAGTCTTCAGGCATGGTTCCACCCAACTC
>JBKPBA010000189.1:0-7167 GCA_046726675.1 Chloroflexota bacterium | reverse complement strand
CAATCCTGCTCTTCAGCGAATCAGCCTCACGTTTCCTCGTCGAGATTTCGCCTGAGTATCAGGACGCCTTTGAAGTCTATATGCGTACAAATGGGGTGCAAGACTTCGTTTGTATTGGTGTGGTCAACGACACAGAACGATTTGTAATACAAAATGCCGACCAGGTACTCATCGATCTTCCCGTTAACGAATTGCAAGTGGCCTGGAGAGGAGGTGAGGCATGATTGATCCAACGAATACTATGCAAAATGTAGGGGCGGGGCTTGCCCCCGCCCGGCCTCTCACTCATGGCCATATGCTGAGTGTCTCCGCCCGGCCTCACACGGCTAGTGCACTTGTGCTGCGTGCCCCAGGCATCAATTGTGATCGCGAGACAGCCCAGGCATGCCGCCTGGTTGGCTTTGAGACCGATTTACTACATATAAACCAGTTGCTTAAAGCACCGGAACGCCTGCTTAACTATCATTTGCTGGTTATTCCGGGTGGATTTTCTTATGGTGATGATCTTGGCGCTGGAACATTGCTAGCGAAAAACCTGGTCATACACGTGGGTAAGCAATTACAACAATTTATTGACGAGGGGCGTCTTGTACTGGGTATTTGTAATGGCTTTCAGGTGCTTGTACGTGCTGGACTGTTACCAGGGAATCGGAGTGTATCATCCGATGGCTCTCAAGTACCAGTTACAAGCCTTACCAATAATGTTTCTGCACAGTTCGAGTGCCGCTGGGTTACCTTATCCACACAGCGTAGCCCTTGCATCTTTACTCAAGGCATCGACAGTCCAATAGAACTGCCGGTTGCTCATGGCGAGGGACAATTCGTTCTGGCCGATCCCGCATTATTATCTGTTTTACAAGAGAATGGACAGATACCGTTAGTGTATACTAAAAATGCGTGGCAGATATCACCCTCATCTGCCACGTCCCTCTCCTCATCTCTTCTACCTTATCCCGACAATCCAAATGGCTCCATTGGCAATGTTGCTGGTATATGTAATGCTCGGGGTAACGTGTTTGGTCTGATGCCTCATCCCGAACGTTACATCAATGCCCTCCAACATCCACAACGCCGAGGCATACAAGGGTATGGAGATGGCTTGTTAATCTTCAAAAATGCCTATGAATATGTAAAAGAATTGCACGGCATTCGCATTGGGCGCAATGAATTGCGCCCCTACATCCACATTCCTCATGTAGGGGCGCAATTCATTGCGCCCAATGTACAGACCTCCTATGCCTCCAGCGGTGTTAACATCGCCGCAGCCGATACTGCCAAAGAGTTGATGCGCGATGCCGTACGAGCAACACAGGGTCCAGAGGTGCTGGCAGGTATGGGTGCCTTTGCTGGCATCTACGATCTAAGCAGGATACAACACATGCGCCGTCCCGCGCTGGTAGCCTCGACAGATGGCGTCGGTACAAAGACACTGATTGCAGCGCAGGCCGGGCGTTTTGAGACTATCGGCTATGACCTTGTCAACCACTCAGTCAATGATCTTCTGACACAGAGAGCCACGCCTCTCTTCTTTATGGACTACCTGGCGATGGGAAAACTTGATCCAATACATGCCGCTACCATTGTGAAGAGTGTCGCTATGGCTTGCCAGGAAGTAGGATGCGCTTTGCTTGGAGGTGAAACTGCTGAAATGCCGGATGTCTACCTACCGGGTGCCTTTGACCTGGCAGGCACTATTGTTGGCGTTGTCGAGCAGGATTCAATAATTGGAAACGGACAAGATATTTCTACTGGCGATATCTTACTGGGATTACCCTCGAGTGGTCTACACACGAACGGTTATTCGCTTGCACGACGTGTTTTCTCCTCTTTTGCACTCGATACCATCTTTCCCGAACTTCAAGATTCACTGGTTGATACCTTGTTACGACCCCATCGCAGTTATCTACACGAGGTACAGATCTTGCGTGAATATTCAGGCATCGCCCTCAAAGGCATCGCACATATCACGGGCGGCGGCTTTGAGGGCAATATTGCTCGTATTTTACCTCCTGGAGTGCAGGCAGTCATCGAGACTGGCTCATGGAAAGTACCACCCATCTTCGACTTGATCAGTCGTTTGGGACATGTAACGCGCAAAGAAATGTACCGTACGTTCAATATGGGTGTAGGCATGGTGTTTATCGTTTCAACAGAGGTTGCGAAACTGGCACAACGCGTGCTCCCCGAATTGCTCACTATAGGATATATCACAGAAGGCGAAGGAGTCACACTGCAATGATAGATAATCCCCTCTTTGGCCCACTTTTGGCCGAAGGCAAAACAAAACTAATCTATGCCCATCCAGGTGATCAAACCCTTGTCTATATGGTCAACAAAGACCAGATAACAGCGGGTGATGGTGTGCGCCGCAACGAACTCCCAGGCAAATCGCGCTGGAGTACAATTACAACAGCCAACATCTTTCGCCTGCTAAACGAAGAAGAAATTGCAACGCACTTCGTCGAAAAGATCAGCGATGTGACTCTGCTAGTGCGACGCTGCTCAATGCTGCCTATCGAACAGGTAATGCGACGTATCGCCACCGGCTCCTATCTCAAACGCCATCCAGAAGTAAGCGAAGGAGCGCGCTTCGAGCCGGTGCTCGTCGAAACGTTTCTCAAAGATGATGCACACCACGACCCACAAATCTGGGAAGATGACATATTCAAGATGGGCCTGGCAACGAAGAATGAAATTACATGGATGGCTGCCCAGGGACGCCGCGTCTTCGAAACGCTGGAACGAGCCTGGGCCTCAATAGACGTGGCGCTTGTCGATCTTAAAATCGAATTTGGCCATGACACGCAGGGCAACCTGCTGGTAGCCGACGTAATTGACAACGACAGTTGGCGTCTCTGGCCTGACGGAGACAAAACCCGCATGCTAGATAAACAAGTCTATCGCAACCTGAGAGATGTTACCCTACAGGATCTCCAGGAAGTTGCCGATCGCTACGCCCTGGTTGCCGACCTGACAGGAAAACTGAAACTTGCATAGGAGTGCAATCTGGTTATCCTGGACAATAAATAGGGAGTTGAAGTATGGAACGACTGCATGACGCCTGTGGCGTAGTAGGTATTTACTCACGCCAAAACGGAGAGAATATAGATGTGCGCCGCTATCTCACCCTTGCTCTCACTGCCCTGCAACATCGCGGACAGGAAAGCGCAGGTATGGCAGTATACGATAGCGAAGGCAAAATAGTCAGCCGTGTCAGTATGGGTAAGGTGCGTGAAGTCTTCTCCGATACAGGCACCGGTTTACCTGAAACGCGCTGTGGCATTGGACATGTGCGCTATTCCACAACTGGCTCAAGTTGCGTTGAGAACGCAGGCCCGTTTGTTGTCGGAGCATGGCGCGGCCATTATAACACAATCGCAGTCGCCCACAACGGCAACCTGATAAATGGCGCAGCACTGCGTGAACAACTACCAGGAGAGTTTCTACAGTCTACCACTGACAGCGAGGTCATCGCTCTACTCCTACTACATGCAGAAGGTTCCACCCTGCGCGAACGTATGATAGCTACCTTTCCATTGTTGCGCGGAGCCTATAGTCTGGTGATCCTTGCCGAAGGCAAACTCTATGCTATGCGTGATCCCTGGGGTATGCGTCCGCTGTGTATCGGTCGTATCGGCGAAAACTGGATCGTAGCCTCCGAGTCATGTGCTCTGGATCGCATAGGCGCAACCTTTGTGCGTAAAGTTGAACCAGGAGAGTTCATTACTATCGATGAAGGTGGTATACATTCAGAAATACTCGTGCGTGTGCCGCGCAAGTCGCTCTGTGTATTCGAATATATTTACTTCTCGGACGCTACAAGCCAGTTGAACGGCAGGTATGTCTATACCGTGCGCGAAGCGCTGGGACGCGAACTGGCAAGGGAGCACCCTGTAGATGCAGACCTGGTAATACCGGTGCCTGATTCTTCCATTCCAGCAGCTCTCGGCTATGCCGCTGAGTCTGGCATTCCTTATGGTGAGGCTATCATCAAAAATCGCTATAGCGACCGCACCTTTATCAAACCCGATCAGCGCTTGCGCCAGTTGGAAGTCGACCTGAAATTCAACATGGTCAAACCAAAGATCGATGGTATGCGCCTGGTGGTGGTAGATGATTCGATTGTGCGCGGTAATACGATGAAAAGACTCGTAGCAGCATTACGTCACCAGGGTGTGAAGGAGATCCACTTGCGTTCTAGTTCACCTCCATTGCGCCATCCTTGCTATTTTGGCATCGATATTCCACAGGAGGAAGAGTTAATCGCTGCCGGACGCACTGTAGAGGAGGTTGCAGCATATATCGGTGTTGATAGCCTGGGGTATCTTAGCGCTACCGGCCTGGGACGCGCTATAGCTTCCGCTACGACCATTCAGAGGGGAGCCGATAAATCGGCGGTGGGCGCGATAAATCGGCCCCTACAGGATGATGATGCTAATACACTATTGCACAGTGAATTTTGCTACGGGTGTATGGAGAAACGAGGGTGGCCATTTGATCCGCTCAGTGGAGGGACGACGCCCAAAGCTGTTACAAAGTTGTTTGAATCAAGCGGGGTTCTTAGGGGAGGCCACCAATAGGCATCAACTTGATCAGGAGGTATATCAATGAAGGTGCTGGTCATTGGTTCTGGGGCGCGCGAACATGCCCTGGTCTGGAAACTCGCGCAGAGCCGTCGCGTGACACATGTTTATGCCGCTCCAGGCAATCCTGGCATGATTCCGTATGCTGAGTCTGTATCTTTCAATGTCACCCAGCTTACCCAGCTTGCTGATTTTGCCGAACGCTCACAAATCGATCTCACTGTTGTCGGCCCAGAAGTGCCCCTGGTAGCTGGCATCGCAGATCTGTTCCGGCAACGTGGCCTGCACATCTTCGGACCCGGAGCTGCTGGCGCGGCGTTAGAGGGCAGCAAAGCATTCGCCAAACAACTCATGACTGAAGCGGGTATTCCTACCGCTCAGCACCGAACTTTTACTCAGGTGCAAGCAGCCCTGGACTACCTGGAAGAACATGGTACTCCAGTCGTTGTCAAAGCCGATGGGAACGCAGCGGGTAAGGGGGCCATTGTAGCTCTGGATATGGATACCGCTCGTGATGCAGTTCACCAGATGATGATTGAACGCGTCTTCGGTGACGCGGGTGATATCATCGTAATCGAAGACTACTTGCAAGGTGATGAGATCGGCTCGACCATCGCCTGCAAAGGAACGCACTATCTCCCCTTAGCATTGACCCAGGATCACAAACGCGCACTCGATGGCGATCGAGGGCTGAACACCGGCGGGATGGGAGCATTCACACCTCTGCCTTTTGTTGATAAGTCGACCGAGGCGCAGATATACAGAAATATTGTCGCCGCGACACTGCAAGCTCTCAAGTTGCGTGGCATCGACTTCTCTGGTGTACTCTACTCGAACATCATGGTTACCGAACGCGGCCCAATGGTATTAGAGCACAATACCCGCTTTGGAGATCCAGAAACTCAGGCCTTGATGATGCTCATGCAGGAAGACCTGTTAAATGTGCTAGAATTTGCTGATACACTCCCGGTGAAACTCGGTACGCTGTGGCGCCCGGGTTATGCTGTAAGTATTACCCTGGCGTCAGGAGGATATCCTGGAAAATATCGCACAGGTCTACCCATCACAGGCATTGAGGAAGCCAGCCGTCTTGAAGATGTGCAAATCTTTCATGCAGGTACAGCTCTACAAGATGGACAACTGGTTACGGCAGGCGGGCGCGTACTCAGCGTCGCAGCCCACGGAGTAACATTACAAGAGGCGGTAGCAAGAGCCTACGATGCTGCAGCGCGAATTTCATTTGAAAACATGCACTATCGACGAGACATCGCCTATCGTGGATTAGAAAAAAGGCAAAGTTTTTGACTCTTGGGGTTGCCCGTGTGAGGTGTATCAACTTACGGGAGTGCAGAGGGCGGTAGCCTTCTGCCGGGGTTCGGGGTGTCCCCGAAAAACTCTTTTTACTTTTTGCGCCGCCGGAGGCGGCGAATCAAAGAGGAGAGGATACCATGCCAGCACACATTATCATCATCATGGGCAGCAAAGCAGACCTGACCCACGCGCAAGCCGTCACAAAAACGCTCAAAACCCTTGAAATTAGCTACGAAATGCGCGTCTGTTCCGCTCACAAAACAACACAACGCCTGCTAGAAATACTGCAGGAATATGAACAAACTGGCCCACTGGTCTACATCACCATCGCTGGTCGCTCAAATGCCCTGTCAGCGGTCGTTGATGCCAACACCCGCTATCCTGTCATCGCCTGCCCACCATATAGCGACCATTTCGGAGGTATGGATATCCTTTCCTCTCTCCGATTACCATCAGGTATCGCCTCGCCCACAATTTTAGAGCCAGAGGGAGCAGCGCTACTCGCAGCTAAGATACTCGCGCTTTCGGATACACAATTGGAACAGCGTTTGAGCACCTATAAACAACTCTTTACGGCTGAGCTGGCGCAGGCTGATGAAGAGGTAAAGCGATTATGAGCACTGACGACTTCTTTAGCTCCGCCTCAAAAGAACTAGATCGAAAAGAAAGCTTGATACACGAACGTCAAAAGTCCTCCTTTCGCCTGGGCGTGCTCATCTCAGGCTCAGGCAGTAATCTGCAAGCGCTCATCGACGCCATTGAAGACTACCAACTGCCAGGCGTCGAAATTGCGCTTGTTGTGAGCAATAAAGCTGATGCCTACGGCTTACAACGAGCGCTCAAGCACAGGTTGCCAGCAATATATCTACCCTCGGGACAGCGAAATGTAGGGGCGCAATTCATTGCGCCCAACTTCATTACCCCCGAATCTACAATGTCCGAAAGCGAATCTCGACTCACAACCCTGTTTCATCTCTTTCAGGTAGATCTGATTGTCCTGGCCGGCTGGATGCGTATCTTGAGCGCCGCCTTCCTCGAGCAATTCCCTCAACGTGTCATCAACATCCATCCTGCTTTACTACCTGATAATGGGACAGGAAGTATCTTTACAACCAGGAATGGAACACAAATACCCGTCTTCCGCGGCTTGCACGCAGTTCAACAAGCCCTTGATGCTGGTGTAAAAATCACGGGAAGCTGCGTCCATTTTGTCACGCCACAAGTAGATGCCGGGCCCGTCATCTGCCGGGAAGAGGTGGCTATTGAACAGGGA
>JBKPBA010000188.1:0-6366 GCA_046726675.1 Chloroflexota bacterium | reverse complement strand
CCCCTTGTCGGGTCGCCGAACAGCGCCTCACCCCAGTGCTGCTCTCCCGCTCGGTGCAGGCAGGCATGCTCGTCTTGATGGATCGTGGCATCGTCTCGGCCCCGTTGTTGAGTACACTGGTCCATCAGCGCCAGGCTCAGGCCTTGGCGCGTCTCAAGGCCAACCAGTTCACCCATGCCGAGCAGGTGCTCGCCGATGGCAGCTACCTGGTCACCCTGCATCCGATGGGGTTGCCTGATGTGCAGGTGCGCGTGATCGAGTATCGCATCGAGCCGCACACCGCCGGGCGACTCGCCGAGTTCCCTTCGTCTCAGACGAGCAACCACCCCGATCCCCGTCAACTGCATCGCTTGGTGACAACCTTGCTCGACCCGCGAGCCTGGCTCCGGCCCTCGATCTCATTCACTGCTATCATGAGCGCTGGGAGATCGAAGCCTGCATCGATGAGCAGAAAACCCATCTGCGCTTGAGCGGCCAGCCGCTACGCAGTAAGGAACCTGCTTTAGTGCGTCAGGAACTCTATGGGCTGCTCCTGGCCCATTACATCGTGCGCTGGTGGATGCATCAATCTGCCTGCGAAGCCAATTTAGACCCCGATCGCCTCAGCTTCACACACGTCGTCAAGCGGGCCTATTCCCCTTTCCATCGCAAGCGACCCGAGCAGCAGGGCTTTACCCTCAAAAGGCAGTGCTTCTGTGACATTCTTCTTCTTTAAATGGCATTGCCCACTAGTGCCCCCAGCAGTTCACAAGCGTTTTACATGGGTCAAGGGCGAGTCGGCGTAGGCGACGAGAAGCCCTGAGCAGTTATCTCCCACTTCTGACCGCAGCGCCACAGGTTCGGACGAATATTTACGCAATGTTTATAGCGAGGTCGGTCACGTTTATGCGTCGTTTATTTCCTTTCGACTACACTTTCATCATAGCCTCATGGCACAGTTCACTCTCAGTGGCGCATTCGGCTAGAAAGAACATAGATCATTCTCCCGAGTAGCCAGAAAGAAAGGAAAAAACCATGACCGCAACTGCAATCGATTCGACGGTTTTCCGCCATCTATTTAGTAGTGAACCGATGCGCCAGGTCTTCTCTGATGAGAATCGGGTGCAATGCTATCTCGATATTGAGGCGGCACTGGCACAAGTGCAGGCTCGCCTGGGACTCATTCCACAACGGGCCGCCGATGAAATCACGGCCAAATGCACCCTCGATATCATTGACATGGCCAAGCTCAAGAGCAAGACGGAATTAATCGGCTACCCTGTCCTGCCAGTGGTGCAGCAACTGGTGGCCGCCTGTACCGACCATCTGGGAGAGTATTGTCATTGGGGAGCAACCACCCAGGACATCACAGACACTGCTACGATCATGCAGATCAGGCAGGCTCTCTCCCTCATCGAGGATGACCTGGCCGCGATCTCTGGCCAGCTAGCCGCTCTCGCACGCCGCTACCGCGATACACCGATGGCCGGACGCAGCAACTTGCAACAGGCAGTCCCCATCACGTTCGGCTACAAAGTAGCCACCTGGCTCTCTGCCATCAAGCGGCACCAGCAGCGTCTGGCAGAGTTGCGTCCCCGCGTGTTGGTGGGTGAGTTTGGAGGTGCCGCTGGCACTCTCGCCTCGCTTGGGACTGATGGCCTGGAAGTGCAGGAGGGACTGATGGCGGAGCTTAGGCTTGGACAGCCCGAGATCGCCTGGCACACTGCACGCGACCGGATCGCTGAAGTCGGCTGCTTCCTGGGACTGGTGACCGGTACGCTCGGCAAGATCGCGACCGATGTGAAGTTACTGATGCAGACGGAGGTCGGCGAGGTGTTCGAGCCCTATGCCAAGGACCGTGGCTCCAGCAGTACGATGCCGCAGAAGCGCAATCCGATCTCCTGCAATTACATACACGCCGATGTGGCGATGGTTCGCCAACTCGTGGCGGCCCTCCTCGACGCAATGGTCGAGGATCACGAGCGCTCCACAGGTCCGTGGGAAATTGAATGGATCGCTGTGCCTGAGATCTTCCTGTTGACGGCAGGGGCGCTACAGCAGGCACGCATGCTACTGGCAGGCCTGGAGGTTGATGCCGCACGGATGCGTGCTAATTTGGAGATTACCCAGGGCCAGATCAGCACCGAAGCAGTAATGATGGGGTTAGCACCGCACCTTGGTCGGCAGCGGGCTCATGACCTGGTATACGACATCAGCCGGCAAGCGAGCATCAGCGGGCGGTCCTTGCTCGATCTACTGATGGAGAACGAGGAGATCGCCGCCTCCCTCGACAGAGCAGCCCTGGCGAAGTTGCTTGATCCGGCAGAGTACCTTGGGCTCTCGGGAGAAATGGTTGACCGTGTGCTGGAGCGACTTGCGCCGAGCGGATCACAGGAGTAACCAGTTTCATGTACATGGTCCGGTTCGCCACCTGTCAAGGTGATACGGTGAGAAGTAATGCTTGAATAGATAATGGGCGTCGTCGGGCGTGACATACGCTCGTAGAGTCTTGAAAGAAAGGAGGCCAGCGATGGCACCACAAAAGAAGTTCCCAATTGAAACAGAAACGCAGCAGCTTGAGCAAGAAGGCTTTTCGCAGGAGCAGATTGCTGGCCTCATCGCGCTCAAAGCCTTGTATACGAAAGGCCTCTATCATGAGGTCGATCCAGAGCGCGAGCGACGAGAGTTTATTCGCTGGCTCTATCTCCAGGGCCGCCTGCAAAGCTAGGAGGCTGCTTGATGTTACCGCTGGAGGGAATCACCATCATCTCGATTGAACAGGCGGTCGCGGCTCCGTTCGCGACCCGCCAGCTAGCCGATCTGGGAGCACGCGTGATCAAAATTGAGCGCCCCGATGTTGGGGACTTCGCACGTGGCTACGATGAGACTGTGAAAGGGATGGCGAGCCATTTTGTCTGGCTCAATCGCTCCAAGGAGAGCCTCACCCTTGACCTCAAGCATCGACAGGCCCGGCAGATAGTTCAGCAGCTTCTAGAGGACGCCGACGTGTTTATCCAGAACCTTGCTCCAGGGGCCGCTGAGCGGTTGGGCCTGGGGTCAGAGCAACTGAACCAGCGCTGCCCGCGCCTGATTGTGTGCAACGTCTCGGGCTATGGTTCTTCCGGCCCCTATCGCAACAAGAAGGCCTATGATCTGCTCGTGCAGTGTGAAACAGGACTCGTCTCCGTGACGGGGACGCCCGAAGCCCCGTCGAAAGTCGGCATCTCGATTGCAGATACCGCGGCCGGCATGTATGCCTTCACAGGGATTCTCACGGCGCTCTACCAGCGTGAACGAACCGGGAAAGGGACGGTGCTCGACATCTCGATGTTCGAGGCCCTTGGAGAGTGGATGGGCTATACGGCGTACTATACAGCGTATGGTGGCACACCACCGCCGCGCACTGGAGCCAGCCACGCCACCATCGCCCCCTATGGTCCCTTCCGTACGGGCGATGGCAAACAAGTAAACCTCGGCCTGCAGAATGAACGTGAGTGGGCACACTTCTGTACCAGGGTACTCGAACAACCTGAGATGGCGAGCGATCCCCGCTTCGACAGCAATGCCAGACGGGTTGCCAACCGCGAGGCCCTGCATGCCATGATCGACGCAGTGTTCAGCCAGCTCACCATCGAGCAGGTGATCGCCAGGCTGGACCGGGCAGGGATCGCCAATGCCCGCATGAACTCGATGCAGGAGTTCTGGGACCACCCACAGCTAGAAGCGCGCAAGCGGTGGCGTGAGGTCAACTCTCCCGTTGGCCCGCTCAAGGCGCTGCTGCCACCGGTCACGATGCGGGACGTCGAGCCGCGCATGGACCCCATTCCGGCCCTTGGCGAGCAGACAGAGCAGATTCTGCGTTCTCTTGGCTACGAGGATGAGCAGATCAATCAACTGAGAGCCGATCGTGTGATCTAACGCGAGGAAACAAACAAGAAGAAGGAGGAACGTGCTCATGGCAACAAAAGAGGGCTGGCAGGGTCGCTTTTTCGAGGATTTCGAGGTCGGCGATGTGTATCAACATCCACTGGGTAGAACAGTCACAACAACGGACAATATCTGGTTCACCCTGCTGACCCAGAACACCGCCCCGATTCACTTTGACCAGCACTACGCAGCACAAACCGAATTTGGCAAACCGCTTGTCGATTCGACCTTTACGCTGGCGCTGGTGACCGGGCAGAGTGTGTCCGACATTTCGCAGAACGTCTTTGCTAACCTGGGCTGGGATGAAGTCCGACTCCCCAACCCGGTCTTTGAGGGCGACACCATCTACTCCCAGTCCGAGGTTCTGGAGAAGCGGGAGTCGCGGTCGCGCCCAAATGTCGGCATTGTGACGGTGCAGACCACCGGCTACAACCACGATGGCAAGATCGTGATCACCTTCAAGCGTACCATCATGGTTTATAAGCGCGGGCAGGCGCCAAAGATCCCGCGCATGGTACCAGAAAGTACGCCTATGGTGCGTAGGGACAGGGGGTAGATGGGTTGAGTGGATGGGACTTCCTTGCAGGACTGCTGAGTCGAAGGCTAGACACATAGCGGCGTTGCAGTCCTGAATAAGGGGCTCGCAGTGCCTGTCCTGGCATGAGTCGATCATGTTTATGAGGCATGACGCTCAGGAGAAACATATGATCCGCCGCAGCTATCTTTTCGTTCCTGGCAATAGACCAGAACGCTTCGAGAAGGCCCGACAATCTGGAGCAGATGCCGTCATCCTCGATCTGGAGGACGCGGTGCAAAGCACACAAAAAGACCTGGCCCGTGAGGCAGTCGCATCATGGCTTGCGCCTGCGCGACCTGTCTACGTGCGCATCAATGGCATGGGCACTCTCTGGTTCGAGCGGGACCTCGAGGTGGTGGGCCTGCCAGGCGTACTAGGCGTCGTCCTGCCGAAGGCTGAGCGACCCGAGCAGGTTGCCGAGGTCGTAGCTCACCTCACTGGCGAAGCGGGGGTAGTGCCGCTCGTGGAGACCGCCCTGGGCATTTGGAACGCGCGTGCGTTGGCGCAGGCCCCGCGGGTGGAACGCCTCGCTTTCGGCGCGGTTGATTTCCAACTGAATATGGGTATCAGCGGCGAGCAAGAGGAACTCCTCTACGCGCGCTCGCGCCTGGTGCTGGCTTCGCGGGTCGCTTCGATATTGCCTCCCGTCGATGGCGTAACCATGGCTCTCGATGACCTGACCCGCTTGCAGGAGGATGTGGCACGCGCACGTCGCCTCGGATTTGGTGGCAAGCTCTGCATTCACCCCAGGCAGGTGGAAACGATCAACCTGGGATTTGTGCCTACCGAAGCCGAACTTGCCTGGGCCAGTCGGGTCCTGGAGGCAGCCAGGACAGCAGGGGCGGGAGCACTCCGACTCGATGGCGAACTGATCGATCGACCGGTGATCGAACGGGTCAGGTCCATCCTGGCCCAGGGAGAGTTATCTGCGTGAATGAACGGATGAGTACATAATGAGCTACTCCACGTGAGTAGTGGTTTATCATATGAGGAGGTTGCAATGCAAGCAAGAATTCGTACCGTGATTATGCGAGGCGGCACCAGCCGAGGAATCTTCTTTCGGGCCGAGGACCTGCCAAAGGACCCCGAAGCGCGGAAATGGACTATTCTGGCTGCCTTTGGCAGTCCCGACAGCTATGGTCGCCAGATTGATGGGTTGGGAGGTGCCACCTCCCTGACCAGCAAGGCTGCGATCATCAGCAGAGGCACGCGACCAGGCATTGATGTCAACTTTACTTTTGGTCAGGTCAGCATAGAACAGCCCTTGATCGATATGCGGGGCAACTGTGGCAACATCTCCGCCGCCGTCGGCCCTTATGCCATCGATGAAGGACTCGTCCCTTGCCAGGAACCTCTGACCCAGGTGCGCTTTCTCAATACCAACACGCAGAAAGTGACGGTCGCCCATGTGCCCACCCGTAATGGCCGCTTTGAACCGGAGGACGACTATAGTATTCCTGGTGTGCCGGGGACGGGTTCCAAGATCGTATTGGATTTTCTGGATCCAGGTGGGGCCGTTACGGGGAAACTGTTCCCCACCGGACAGGTCAGGGATGTCTTACAGGTACCGGGAATCGGGCCGATCGAGGTCTCGATTGTGGATGCGGCTAATCCTTTAGTGTTTTGCCGCGCAGGGGACTTTGGGTTGAGTGGACAGGAGACGCCCGAGCAGATCGATAGCAACCAGGAGTTACTGCTGCGCATTGGTGCGACCAGAGCCGCCGCCGGGGTGGCCATTGGACTGGCGGAGAGTATCGAGGAAGCTATGTACAGTGTGCCTTCGGTTCCCAAGATCGCCTTTGTGACATGGTCACGGCCCTACCTCCAATTGGACGATGTCCTGCGTGAAGCCGCCGACGTCGACCTGGTCGGCAGGATCATGT
>JBKPBA010000187.1:0-7903 GCA_046726675.1 Chloroflexota bacterium | reverse complement strand
GATTGCTCGAAGAGGTTGATTTCGCTCTGAATGTTCGGCACCCACGTCCAGAAGGTGAGCGTGACTGGGCCACTGGGGGCAGAGGGCGTCCCCCCACAGGCGGCCAGGGGTGCCAGGAGCAGTATGAGCAGGCTCAGGACGACGAGCCTTCCTACGAAGTGAGCCGTCCAGCGAAGAGAGGAAAAATAAGGTATCATCGTAGCACTCCTTTCGGCTCGTAACTCAAAAACAGAATTCACAATACTGAAAGAAACCAACATAGGAGGCCAACAACAATTGTATTCTATCCGTTAACGCCCTCCTTTCTTGCATGATCCCCATCTAAGGCGAGTTGAATGTCTTCGGTCGTCAGGATAATCAACTTCTGCATAGCCACTTCTGCTGCCTGCTCATCACGGCTGCGAACAGCCTCGGTAATTGCCCAGTGTAAGGGCATGGCATTCTGGTTGGCCCTGGGGAGCTGTGATGTGATGACGCGGCTTGCGCGTAGAGGCGTTTCGAGCGTAGTGATGATCCTTTGCAGAAGTTCGTTATGAGCGGCTGAGCATATCGCAGTGTGAAATTGTAGATCCGCAGGAATGTAAAGTTCGATGGAGTCAACGGCGTCTTGTAGAAGCTGACAACACTCCTTAATCCTGATCACTTCATCAGCGCTGGCACGAGTTGCTGCAAACCCGGCGCTCATAGGCTCGAACATGAGGCGAATTTCGCAGATAGCTTGCAGGAACGACCTATCGAACCCGACCTCATACTGCCAGGCGATCACGTCGGGATCGAGGAGGTTCCAATCAGCCCGTGGTCGCACGCGTGTGCCTGTTTTGGGCCGGGACTCGATGAGTCCCTTTGCACCAAGCATCTTAAGTGCTTCCCTGAGGACAGGCCGACTTACCTTAAATTGAAGACTGAGTTCGGGTTCGCTCAAGAGAGCATCACCCGGTTTGAAATCGTTGCGCAAAATACTCAAGCTAATTTGCCGAACGACCTGTTCGGCTAGATTTTGTCGCTGGAGTGAGGGAAATATTTTTGCCATATTGCCCTGCTTTTGTCATATAATTATATGGTATTATAATATATTAAGCATACACTACCTGTAATCCCGTGTCAAGCTTTTTGTGGTTCGAATCAAGTTCTGAAGCTTCCGAGAGCAGATCTCACGGGATTAGCTGGTAGCTCCAACATGCTATAATGCAGCAAAGTGATCATCTACTGATAGCTATACCAGAGGGAGTATGGAGCAGCCTTTTCCCACCGCCATCCTCTACGGTGCTGACTACAACCCCGAACAATGGCCCGAATCAGTCTGGCTCGATGACATGCGACTGATGAAACTCGCCAGCGTCAACATGGTCTCAATCAATATTTTCTCCTGGGCCACGCTTGAGCCTGCCCCAGATCGCTATCAATTTGACCAGTTGGACCGCATCATGGACATGTTGGCTGAGCATCGTATTGCCGCCGACCTCGCAACGGCCACAGCCTCACCCCCAACCTGGATGAGCCGTCTCTATCCCGACCTATTGCCTGTAACACGCGATGGGAAGCGCTTCAGCCACGGATCGCGCCAGCACTATTGTCCCAACAGCCCGAGCTTCCGTCGCAAATCGGCTGAGCTGGTGCGTCGTCTGGCGGGGCGGTATCGTGCTCATCCGGCCTTGAGTATGTGGCATGTTAATAACGAGTATGGGGCGCATACCTCGCGTTGCTACTGCGATTCTTGCGCTGCTGCCTTTCGGACGTGGCTGCAGGCGCGCTATCAATCGCTTGATGCCTTAAACTTCGCCTGGGGAATAGATTTCTGGAGTCAGCACTACTATGATTGGGAAGATGTATTGCCCCCACGTATCTCGCCAGCCCAGAACAACCCTGGACAATGTCTTGACTACTACCGTTTCATGTCGGATTCCCTACTCGCTTGCTACCTCACTGAGGCCGCTATCTTGCATGACATTACTCCTACAATCCCCGTAACGACCAACTTCATGGCTGCCTTCAAGCCCGCCGCTGACTACTTTGCATGGGCGCCGCACCTGGATATCATCTCCTTTGATAGCTATCCCACGATTACGACTCCTGCCTGGGAAACGGCGCTTTCGCATGACCTGATGCGTTCACTGAAGGGCGGGCAGCCGCACCTGCTGATGGAGCAGAGTCCCAGCCAGGTGAACTGGCTGCCACAGAACCCACATAAGCGCCCTGGATGTATGCGGCTACAGAGCCTTCAAGCCCTCGCCCATGGTGCTGATGGCGTCATGTTCTTCCAGTGGCGTCAGTCGAAAGCCGGAGCAGAGAAGTTTCATAGCGCCGTCGTACCGCACGAAGGGAGCGAACACGTGCGCATTTTTCAGCAGGCCGCGCAAGTAGGAGCCGAATTGAAACGACTCTCGCCTGATGTTGCCGGATCGCGTATCACGGCACAGGCAGCTATCCTGATGGACTGGCAAAACTGGTGGGCCGTCGAGTACCTACCGGGACCAAGTGACCGTTTGCACTACTGGGAGCAGATCAAAACTTACTATCGTGCGCTACATGGACTCAATGTTGCGGTGGACATCGTCTCGGCTGAGAGCGACCTCAGTCTCTATCGTCTTGTCGTAGCTCCCCTGCTGTATATGCTACGTCCGGGCGTAGCGCAGAAGCTGGAGCAGTTCGTCGAGCGCGGCGGAACACTCCTTGTGACCTTCTTCAGCGGGATTGTCGATCAGCATGATCACGTCGTCCTGGGCGGTTATCCTGGCACACTATGGGGCGAACTGAACCGACTTGAGGGAGCACGTGCTTTGGGTGTCTTTGCCAGCGATTACTATGCCAAGGGTCCGGCTTTAACCGTGCATCAATTTGGGCAGGGGCATGCCTATTATCTCGCAACGCAGGGGAGTGACGAGCTACTATCAGGCCTGATGCACCAGCTTTGTCAGCAGGTGGCTGTATCACCGGTGTTAGAGGCATCTGTAGGTGTGGAGGCAACCCGACGTGTGCGAGCCGATGGGCGCGTAGTGTACTTCCTGCTCAATCACAACGATATGCCTGAACAAGTGGATTTACCTATGGGGGTGTTTACGTCGCAGTTGAGTGGGGAAGAGGTTGAAGGCCACATAGAAATAGCCGCACGAGATGTGGATGTGCTGCTTGAGAAAAGTGCAGACTAAAAAACCGACAGGGCAAACTATCCAGGCAATATATCACTCAGCCTCGGACTGGTGCTCCTCCAGTTGCCTAATCCGCTGTATCTGCTTCCGATTCCACTCATCCTCCGAAAAAGGCGTTTCGAACCATGCATTCAATATTTCTTTAGCGATGGGTTCCGAAGTTGCTCTCAGGCTGAGTGCAAGCACGTTGGCATGGTTCCAGGTACGTGCTCCCCGTGCAGTCTCGGCATCGTGACATAGAGCGGCGCGAATTCCAGGTACTTTGTTTGCTGCGATTGATGCCCCTGTGCCTGTCCAGCAGCAGACAATACCCTCATCGGCTTCACCGCTTGCTACTGCCTGAGCAACCTTACTGCTCGTTAGTGGCCAATCTACATCCGGGTCATGCTCTGCTAACGACCCGAAGAGGATCAGTTTATGACCTTGTTTCTTAAGTTCTTCTGTCAGGATATCTGTGAGGTGTGTGCGTTCGTCACTGCCAACAGCGATTTTCATGGTGATCTCCTATATCATGTAAGGAACATTTTGCTTGCACTATCATCAACAAAATCCAGCTACAAGTTGTAGAATAATCTGTGTATCTCTATTATTTCACACTGAGCAAAGGAGCAAAAGTTGGACAACACTCGAGTAAAAAACAGCGTGGGTATCTGGGCATTTGGCCCCAACGCCACACGTTTCGTTCCGGGCGGTTATCACCCGGAGACGATTAACGAAGATATGGTGACGCGCACACAGCGTGTCGTCGCTGGATTGGCAGACTTGATGGATGGGCTGGAATACCACTATCCAGGCGAGATCAATGAAGAAAATGTAGAAGCGATCAAGGCGGCTCTGGGGCCAATGGATATTTACTGCCTCGCCGCTGGCCTTCATCCCGATGCTACATACAAGTTGGGAGCGTTCATCAATCCCGATCCAGCGCTACGCCGAAAGGGCATTGAGACGCTCAAACGTGGTGTAGATCTCGCTGCTGCTCTTGGCGCTCATTTCATTATCTGGCCGGGCGCTGAGGGCTACAATTACAACTTTCAGCGTGATTATATCCAAACATGGGATTGGTTCGTAAGTGGCGTGGGTGAGGTAGTCGCGCATGCCGCATCCAAAGGTGTAACCGTTTTCCTGGAGCATAAAAATAGCGAACCAGCAATGAACATTTTGATGCGCAATATTTCTGCCACTCTCTACACGATCGACCGAGTTCGTCGCCTGGGTGTTGATACTTCGCGTCTCCTCGTCAATATGGACTGGCAGCACTTAATTATGAATGGTGAAAACCTTGCTGAGTATGCGGCACTGCTATATAGCGAAGGCAGACTTGGACATCAGCATGCTAACTCCGGCTGGGGAACATTTGATGATGATAACATGGTGGGCGCTGCCTTTTTCATGCAAACCCTCGAGCTGGCGATGACACTGCAAGATGTGAACTATGGCGCCCTGGGCCAGCGTATTGGTTATGACCTGTACCCATACACTGAGGATCAGGTGGCAGCAGTGCGTCGCTCAGTACTCCAGTGGGAGTTTATCGACGACTTGGCACGTAAGATCGATCGCAAGGCTCTTGCAGAAGCCCAGTCTCATGCGGATGCTGTCGAGGGCTATCGAATCGTATATGAAACGATGGGTCTGGATAAGGCATATACAGATCGTATAATTTCACGACCTTCTAAAAACATTGACAAATATATACCAAAGCAGTAAACTTACGCATAAAGAACACCTGTTCGAGTAAGGAAAAACGAGATGGGTCAGGCCACACGCACGACCAAGCTCTTCCTCGATTTGAGCAAGCGCGAAGAGGGAGGCGCCAATACCGGCAAACGGGCGTACCTGGATGCGACGGGAGCGATTCTTAACCAGGCGCGTGCTTTCTACCTCGACTTCTTTTTGGCCCATGCCCAAAAGCTGGCAGAGCGCGTGTCTTACTACTCGGAAAAGCATCTGGAGCTGCGCACGCGTGTGCTTTCCCCCAACGAGTTGCTGACCTGGGCAGAAGGGGTCACCGTGGCCACCGGCGAGCATCCGCATCCGTGGGAGGGGTGGAACTTTAGCGGGCGCTTTCCTGGGATGCCCTTTGTCTACCGGCGGGCCGCCATTAAAGACGCCATTGGCAAGGCCCGTTCCTATCTCTCCCATCGCGCAACCTGGGAAAAGAGCGGAAAGAAGCGAGGGAAACCGGGAGTGCCTGGGGCTGCCAATCACCCCACCCTCTACGAGGGGGCAATCGAGTTGGATCTGAGCGGAGATGGGAAGGAGCGCGCGCGGTTTGTGCGGCTCAAAGTCTACACGGGGATGACCTGGCAATGGCACAACTATCCCATCAAGCACAACCGCTACTTCCAGCAGCGTCTGCATGATCCAGCCTGGGAAAAGCACAGCCCCAAACTGGTCCTGCGCAAGAACGCAGCGGAACTGCACTTCTCGCAGACCCGGGAGATCACCGCCAAGAAGATCGCCCAGAGCAAGCAAGATCCCGATCTGGTGACAGTGGCGGTCGATCTCAACGTGAAAATGCTCGCCGTCATTACCGTGAGGCAAAGAGGAACCATTCGGGAGACGGTCTTCGTGCGGGATCAGGGACTCGATCAGGCACGCTACCGCCATCTCAAGCACATTGCCAAGAAGCAGTGGCAATCGGGCAAGCCGGTCAAAGGGGAGCACAGCAACCAGCAGTTGTGGGGACATGTGCACCGCATGAACGAGGACGCAGCCCATCGTGTTGGGCGTGCCATCGCCAATGTGTGCGCCAGGTATGCCGGGTGTGTGCTGGTGTTCGAGCGACTGCGCAAGATCCGTTCATCAGGGGGAGGCAAGTCGCGGCGGATGAACCGCAAACAGGCCAACCAACTGCGCGGCAAGATCAATCAGCGTGCCCGCGAGAAAGCGTATGCGCTGGGCATCGTGACTGCGGAGACCAACCCGCATGGGACAAGCCAATACTGTTCGCGCTGTGGCGCCAGGGGCGAGAGGTTCTCCTCCCTGGGCGACCAACGGCTCAGGCTCAAGTGGGGCAAGCTCTTCCGATGCCCAGTTTGCCATTACGAAACGCAGGCAGACTGGAACGCCTCAGTTAATCTCCACCATTCTTTTTATGGAGAGTATCACTGGCAACCCCGCCTCAAACGCAGTGGTTGACCAGGAGCACTTGCTCTCTCCGGCTACAGGTCGGGGGGAAAAAGCCTGCGGAGGGCAATCCCGCTGAAGCAGGCCAGGCCGGTATGCAAATGGGCATACACGTTGAAGGTGGTGCGGCTATCGTTGGTCCCAGCGGGAGGACGTTCCAGTCTGCATCCTCCCTCGGACAGCACCTGAGTCGATAACATCCTGGAATGTGGAAGGAACGCCAGGAATGCTGGACTGATTCAGGGCGGCGAAAACGGCTTTTGTCCTGGTTTGTCGAAGATCTGGACGACTGTTTGACACCACGTAAGCAGTAAGAGGAGCACGATTATGCAGGCATTGTTGGGCGTCGATCTCGGAACCACCGGCGTTAAAGCTGCTCTTTTCGCAGCCGAAGACGGCCATGTAATATCCTGGGCTTTTGTTGATTACCCCCTGGTACATCCGCATCCGGGTTGGGCAGAACAGGACCCTGAGCAGTGGTGGAAGGCAACGATTACTGCCATCCGTTCCTGTCTTTCAGGAGGTGTACAACATGGAGTTGCGCCGGGCGATGTATGCGGCGTCGGGCTTTCAGGTCAGATGCATGGCGTGGTTTTGCTTGATGAGGAATACAAGGTATTGCGACCATGCATCATCTGGGCTGACCAGCGCAGCGATGCCCAATGTCGTTGGATGACAGAACAGGTAGGCGCGTCACGCCTGATCGAATACGTCAGCAATCCAGCGTTGCCTGGATTTTCTGCTCCTAAAGCGTTGTGGGTGCGTGATAATGAACCAGAGATTTTTGCCCAAACACGTACAATCATCCTACCTAAGGATTACATTCGCTTCCGTTTGACAGGTGTGCTGGCAATGGAGATTTCGGATGCGGCTGGAACCTGCTTGCTTGATGTCAAACATGGTTCATGGTCACGGGAAGTATTGCATGCGATAAGTTTTGATCTTTCCTTGCTGCCACCTGTTGTTGCCGCAGATGCAGTTTGCGGTGCAATTACAGGTGAAGTGGAGCAACTTACAGGTTTGCTCGCGGGAACGCCTGTCGCTGGTGGAGGAGCCGATAACGCCTGTGGTGCTGTCGGCAACGGTGTAGTGCGCCCCGGTTTAGCTCTCATCTCAATTGGTACAAGTGGCGTGCTCCTTGCCCATGCTGCAACGCCCCAAGTAGATGTTTCAGGCCCGATTCCAAGAGTGCATACATTCAATCATGCTGTTCCTCATGCCTGGTATCTGATGGGTGTAACGCAAAGTGCGGGCCTTTCGTTACGTTGGGTTCGAGATAACATTGGATTACCAGAGCGAGCCCTGGAACATTGGACTCGGCTAGATGCCTATGAACTATTGACAAGGGAAGCTGAAGGTGTATCGCCAGGTAGCGATGGTCTTTTGTTCCTGCCATATCTACAGGGTGAGCGCACGCCACATCTTGATGCTTATGCGCGTGGCGGCTGGATTGGCCTGAGTGCCAGCCACAATAGGCGCCATCTTGTGCGTGCCGTTTTAGAAGGAGTCGCCTTTAGTCTGAAAGATTGCTTTGCAATTATTCAAGAGCAGGGTTTAGAGCTTGAGCAACTGCGCGCTACAGGAGGTGGGGCAAAAAGTTTGCTTTGGCGACAAATTCTTGCCGATGTGCT
>JBKPBA010000186.1:0-4383 GCA_046726675.1 Chloroflexota bacterium | reverse complement strand
TTGTAAAGCTTCTGGTGGTCCCGGTATGAGATGGACGAATTAGCAGCGAAGATTTGCTTGAACTCTATCGGATGTTTGTCACTGTCGTCACGCTGACACGTTCGTTGGTGGATCGCTGATCAGGTTGAAAAAGCCTCTATCCCGTTGAAACTATTGATTTCAACGGGATAGAGGCTTTTTTATAAATTACTATCGGCAGAAGATTGTGAGTGTATCTCCTCTTCGATGCCGATCTGATTGCTATTCGTTTTCTCAATGCGATCTGCAACCTCTGCCAGCGTACGCAGCCGGCGTTCTAGTTCCCACGCATGCTGGTAAAGTGTTTGTAATTCAACCGCAAGCTCATGGAACTGTCCATTGAGTGCATATTGCTGCTGATCACCTCCGGTTGGACTTAAAGGTCTCTCAGCGGTGGGGGGCAGATTTTGTCTCAGAGGAGTGGCTCTCTCCGCTACTCTGCTAGCGGCTGACGATTGCTCCACTAATGGTGTGGCGCTCGAAGAGCTTACAATAACGCTACCCTTAGTTCGCGCTTTATCAGCCCGCTGCTCACTTACGCTCAGGAAAACAGCGCCAAGAATGGCCAGGAGTGCTACAATTAGCAGACCGCCGATAAGCAATAAAGTCACGATATTCTCCTTCTATGCGTTGTTGAAACATTACGCGAGCAAGCATAACATCCCAACCTGGCTAGTGAATATGAATTGTTACTTCTGCGCTCATACCAGGCATGATGAGTTTGCCAGAGTTGGCATCAAGCGAAATCACAACGGGAATGCGCTGCCCAACTTTCGTAAAATTACCACTAGTCGGATCCTGATTTGGCAGGAGTGAGAACTGACCAGAAGCGGCAGGTATGATTTGTACTATATGGCCGGTGAAACTGGTATCGCTATACGCATCGATATGGATATCAACGGACTGGCCAACGCTCACATTATTGATCGCGTTCTCATCCACATATGCTACCACATTCACAGTACTGGTATCTGTCACCTGAACAATTGATAATCCAGGAGATACATTCTGTCCTTGAACCGCCGGAACTTGCAGAACAGTGCCATTAATAGGGCTGGCCAAACCTAACGTTGCAGGGCTAGCTGATGTTCCACTGGTGCCTGACGTACTCGTTATTGAAACCGGAGTAATGGAACCGATTGTCTGGCCTGCGCTGACTTGAGCACCCAATTTTACATTGAGACTGGTGAGAGTCCCTGCAATAGGCGCGCTTACACTGACGATCTTTCCACTAACCTGAGCATCATCGGTGCGATAGTAGTTATAACTGTCGTAAATCCAGTAAGCTACAGCGCCTCCAATAGCGGCTAGAGCGATGAAGATGAGTAAAGGAACTAAAATCATTCGTCGCATAAAGTTAATCTCCTTTGGAACAAGTTATGACTACATAGATGAGATTTCTACGTGTATGTTCTACGCCTGGTTATCCAGCCGACACCGCTTCTATGGGTGCAGTTTCGCCAGCATCAGCAGGGACAGCAGCGCCAGGCGCCCGTTCAGGAGTACGTTGAGGCCTGCGGGAACCTCGCACGAACAATACAGCGATGATCGCTAAACCAATGACGAAGATGGTCAATCTCAAGGCGTCTTGAATAGCTAGAACAAAAGCTTCTCTCTGCAAAAACCTGGCGATCAACTGCAAGGCTGCGTTATAGGCTGAAGTTGTATCGGCCCCACGTGCGACTAAAAGAGCTTGAATACGTGTTACAAGCTCTCCGAGTGGTGAGCTTATCGTCACCTGTTCGGCGAGATGACCAAAGTGTAACTGGGTCTGAGTCTGTACTAGTGTTGCCAGGACCGCGATACCGAACGAACTGGCAACGGCACGGTTTACAGTGTTGAGAGATGAGGCCTGGGCCAGTTGACGTGGTGATATCTCAGACAGCATAGCAACTGTCAGTGGTTGGACAGTCAAACCGAGTGCCACACCACGCAAGATAAACATCAACTGAAGCCAACCATAAGGCGAGTTAACGCTGATGAAGGTGAGTTGCCAGGTGGCATAGGCCAGAATCAATAGCCCAGGGATCATCACTGCTCGCACGCCAATACGGTCTACCAGTCGTCCTCCTATGATCACACTGACCATGGCAGCCAGGGCTTGAGGGAGTAAAATCAAACCTGACTGAAATGCACTCAGTCCCCTGACGTTTTGCAAGTAGAGCGGGAAAAGGAATAATCCTCCAAAAAGACTGAAAATGACAAAAAAGTTGGCAATCATGCCAGCTCGAAATGGTCCATTTGCGAAAAGGCGCAGATCAAGCAATGGTTGTCCATCTCGATTTGCGATGGTCAGTTCAGTAACAACAAAAAGCGCTAGCGAAAGCAATCCTATAGAGAGGAAACCCAGGACGGTTGTCGAAACCCAGCCATCTGTACTCGCGGATGAGAGCGCATAAAGCAAGGAAATCAGTCCGATCGAGACGAAGATAAAGCCGACAGGGTCGAAGCGAGTCTGTCCTTCTGGACGATATTCGCGGATAAGTAGGGCGGAGAGGATGATGGCAATAATACCAATGGGCACATTGATGTAAAAGATGGCTTGCCAACCAACAAATGTTACCAGGTATCCGCCAAGTGTGGGACCAAGAGCAGGTGCTAGCAGCGCAGGAACACCAAAGAATCCCATTGCAGTACCCCGTTCCTGTGGAGGGAATTCTCTGAACAGAAGTGTAATTGAAAGTGGAAACAACGCTGCCCCTCCAAGTCCTTGCAGGACACGGAAGGTGATGAGAATAGGTAAACTCCATGCCAATCCACAAAGCGCTGAACCAAGCGTAAATGCTCCCAGAGAGATTATGTAGAAGCGTTTGATGCCCAAAGTGTCAGCAAAGTAAGCTGCAGTTGGTGTCGCTACGCCCTGAGCAAGGATATAACCGGTTAGCACCCACTGGACGCTGTGGATGTCGGCTCCGAAAGCAGTTTGCAGGCGTGGAATTGCAATATTGGCAATGGTCTGATCCAGGATGCTCATAAATACACCCAGGATGACAACCATTGCCAATATCCACTTGTAATCCAGTCCTCCGCTGCGTCTAGTCGCTTGTGTGTTGACTTGCATAACTTGCATGCGGTAAGACTCCTTCCTGTTGCTTGTTGTTTATTCAGTATCTTTTTGCAGTTGATCGCGTTGCACAATACCATACAATAGTAAAGTAACTAGCTGGTCAACTACTTCGTCTCGAGAAAGTTGCTCGAAAGTTGAAAGCTCATTGAAGCCCTGGCAGATGACGCGCATCGCGAAAGTCATTGCCATCACCTGTACAAATAACTCAGGATCAATTTTCTTGCAGAAGTGTCCTTCCGCCTGGCGCTTTTGTATATACTCAGTGATGCTCTTTCGACCTGTTACAATCTTGTTTACGAGTATGTGGGCAACTTCGGGGTGTGTGTAAACTAGTAGAATCGCCAGGCGAGTATAATCTCCATGGGCCGTAAAACTATCATAGAAAGCGCCTGCAAGACGACGAAATATTGTCTCGTCGTCAAGGGGAATACCGTTTTGCAGATCTTGCTGGATTTGCTCAATCACCGGGCGCAACATTGAATGAGGTCCATAGTGTTTGATAATGCCAGTAAGTAACTCTTCTTTGCTATGGAAATGCCAACACAGTGCTCCTCGCGATACATTTGCTTCGGCGGCGATGTCATCCAATGTTGCTGCTGAAATGCCGGAGCGAGCAAATACTCGCAGGGCTGCTTCTAAAACTACTTGTCGTGTATCCTGGATTGAAGTTTCGGTCAGTAAACCACATCCGACTAATTCGGCCCGCAGTTCTTCTTTTCCCCCTGCGAAATGATAATAGAAAGCTGGTCGCGAAAGTCCGGCAATTTTGATGATCTCATCGATTGTTATCTCATCAAAAGGGCGTTCTTTTGCAAGCTTTTGAGCTGCTTGTATCAAACGGACTCGTCCGCTACTTTTCCCCTTGACATCTGAGGATGTAGACACTTAGACCTGCCTAATGAAAAATTTGTCATATACAGTAATATAGTCTGTACTATACAGTTGCTTTGTAAAGCATAGTCAAGATATGTAAATATGTCAAGTATTACGGTCTCCAAATTTCCTCTTTTTACACTCTCTACTACATGAAACAGCATGCATAGCAGAATACAATAACTCTGCCAGAAGAAATATCGCGCAAAATGAGCGGAATGTGAGCGGCATTTTCGCCAATCAAGAAAAAAAGTTAGGAATAGTGTAGGGGCGGGAGCGGTGAAGGGTTGGGTGGGGACGCTTGCGTCGCCCAGGGTGGATTTATAAGTATAAGTAGCATGCTCTAACAGTGTTTAAGGCGCGGATGCTAAGCTTCGATCACCTTGATCAATAGCGGTGTGTATTGCTGTCCGAAAAGTAAGTTC
>JBKPBA010000185.1:0-6974 GCA_046726675.1 Chloroflexota bacterium | reverse complement strand
CAGCACTCGTCGGCAGCGTCAGATGTGTATAAGAGACAGGAACAGGATATGCGCGAACTACAAGCCATAGCTAAGCAATATGCAGTCAACATCACTCCAGAAATTGATGCACCGGCACATGACCTCGCTTTCACCCAATACCGTCCAGACCTTGCAAGTAAGACAGACTCGAAGGAATTTCTTGACCTGGCTAATCCCAAAACCTACACCTTTCTGAATTCAATCTGGGATGAGTTTCTGCCCTGGTTCGATAGTCCTCAAGTAGATATTGGCGCAGATGAATACACTACAAACAATGCAGATAAATACAGGCAGTTTATCAACACATATGATGCTTACCTCAAAAAGAAAGGCAAGACCGTAAGAATGTGGGGAACCCTCACCTGGATGACAGGGAGTGTCGAAGTGAACAACGACATTGTTACCGATGTCTGGGATAATCGATGGGCCAATCCTTTAGCTACGGTACAGCAGGGTTTCCAAATCATCAACGCGAATGACAATATCCTCTACATCGTTCCAAAAGCCGGATACTTCCACGATTATCTTGATACCAAATTACTCTACGAGCAATGGGAACCAAATATCTTTAGCTTTTACCACCCAAACCTGGATCTAAGCCCAAACGATCCACATCTGTTAGGTGGTATGTTCGCTGAATGGAACGACATGCTCGGAAAAGTCGTCAGTGATGCTGATGTTCACGCCAGAGTCAAGCCCGCCATGCAAGTGCTGAGCGAAAAAATGTGGAGCGGCCCAACATCAGACCTGACCTATGAACAGTTCCAACAATTAGCCAGCATCATTGGGGATGCGCCGGGGACGCATCTGCCTTAAGCAGCTTAATGGTATGAGTTACTTGATAAGCTCACTAAGCACCGTTACATTCAAGTCTGTTACTCGACGGAAAGCACTGTCATTGGTTACAAAGAGCATAGAGTTATTTAACAATGCCGTAGCTACATGGATGGCATCTGGTGTTTTCAGACCTAAAGTTGCTCGAAGATTCGCTGCTGCTTCTAATACAGACTGCGCAATGGGCAACATTTGCACATCAGGTGTATGCTTTAACACTGTACGGAACAAGGTGGCAGTAGTAGCGTCACCGACTTTAAGAGGTTTGACAAGCACTTCAAGTAAGGTCAGTTCACTGGTAACGACCTTGACTTGCCCAACGCTGACGGTTAGCCAGAGTGTATCGAGCATGGATCGGTAGGGATCAATCCGCTCGATGCTGTAAATGAAGCCATTTGCATCCAGGTACACGGTACCACTTTCTGGCAAAGTTAGCACTCCCACGCATCCCGCTCCTCACGTATATAGGCATCCACTTCCTCTGCACTCTGATAAAGTCGATGACCAGCCAGTGTCTTAAGAATATCAATAACGTGACGTTGCTCGATCGTCTCATTGTCTTCGATCGTGACAACAACCGTCGCAAGTCGTCCCGGAATAAGTTCGGGTGTGCTGATTTCTATCTTGCCACCAGGCAAAACGACAGTCTTCACACGCACTTCTGTCGCCATAGTTCCCTCCATCGTTGTTATTTGTGCTGCATGCTATTTGAGAGTGCTAGTACACCATACCACATAGCCACAACAATGCCAATAGAAAATCACCCCTTCTCCTTGAGAGTGTAACCACCTTCAAAACGTAAATGTATGGTATGGTATGCTATGATAGAAACTTACCAAACAATATTTAACAATCGTACTGAAATTGTCTTTCCATCTATAGATATTTTTGTTGGCGAATGAAATCAGGCACGCAACAAGACAACCTCAAAAGGCGATTAAAACAAGGCGACTCCACCAATCCGAGGGCGACCACAAGGATACATCCCTACAGACATCGATGGGCTTTTCTTAAGTTGATGACCATAAAGGGAAGACCCTTACGGTCGCCCTTAATACTATCTATATCCCTCATCCTCTTCTCCTTCCTCTTTCCTGCTCAGGTATCAGCCCAAACAAAAAATTCACCTGTGGTATTACCCACACTGCAAATATCCGTGGGTTTCGAAGATGATTCCAGGCTTAACTACTGGACTCCAGTACAGGTTACACTAAGTAACGAAGGCTCAAATTTCACAGGTGTGCTTTCAGTTTCAACATTCGCAGGCTTTTCAAGGTCTGTAGTAATTGATACTACTTTGCCCTGGAGTTACCAGAAATCTATTGTATTACCTCATGGCACACAAAAACAGATCAATCTGTATGTTCCTTTCTACGAAATACCAGCGGTACCTCAAGGCATAGTAGCTAAACTAAGCGACAATAACGGCAAAATGATTACCACCCAAACAGCTAACCCTTTCACATTACGCTCTGGCTCTCTTCTCATCGGTATACTCTCAGACCACACAGCAGAAAGTCCAGGGTTTAGCCCCCTCAGCAATGTTTCACTACCAGATCCAGGCAGATCTATCGAAATGGCAACCTTGAACGTCAGCACAATGCCAGATGTGGCTGAGGTTCTCAACAACTTTGATGTCATTGTACTTGATGACTTTACTACAAGCACTCTCAATTCCGCCCAGCTAAGCGCCTTACAAACATGGATCAACCGTGGTGGCATCTTAATTGCGATTGGAGGTTCCGATTGGCAGCGCACACTTGGCTCACTTCCACCTCAACTGTTACCAGTAGTCCTGCGTGGCGCAGGAGTACTACCATCTGGAACCCATCTGTTGCCTACCGGCAGTCCTACCATTGAGGAGACTGGCCCAAAAGCAGCATCTGATACCCTAGGGCAATCTATATCGATCAGCACAGCAACGCTGCCAGGGAGTAGTGATACGAGACAGGAGGCATTCTCCAATTTTGAAACTGTTCTGGGAACTGAGTCCAATCCGCTCATCATGCAGGCACATCAAGGGCAGGGAGTAATCTGCTATCTCGCCTTCGATCCGGCAGTCGCGCCCCTTGTTAACTGGCCTGGAACTATCGCTCTGTGGAAAGGCTTGCTGTTACGTACGCTAGGTGACCAGTCCCTTCTTCCAGCTAACGCGCCCACATATACCGATGGACCTGGACAATCGATTTTGCGTGGTGGGTTATTCCAAATTCTACGGCCTGGTGCGCCTTTTCCAGTCTGGATTCTTGTCATCTTATTGCTCGGCTACATTATCGTCATCGGGCCAATTCGCTTTTTCATCGTGCATTACAAGTCAAAAGGAGATCGACGGAAGCACTCTGATTGGAGCTGGCGCATCATATTAAGCAGTATTGTCATCTTCTCTCTTCTCACATATGGTCTTGCTTACATTCAAAAGAGACCAATTATCAATAGCATCTCCATCATACAGCTCAATCAGGGCGGGAATACAGCCCATGTCACAAATTTTTTCAGCCCATTCATTCCTGACGAAGGGAATTTCCAGATTCATTTACCTGCGAAAAGTCTCGCTCAGCCAATCACAAATGCCTTTTTTCATAGTGATCCCAGCGTGCCAAACATTGACGAAGGTATTGGTATTACCGTAGGACAAAATGAAACCAACATCGACCTGCAAAATGTTGGTCCATGGACACTTCACCGTTTTGTTTCAGAGGAGGATCAAAAACTACAGGGTGGTTTGCTCTCCCACCTGACGCTACACAACAGCACACTATCGGGAACTGTGACAAACAAATTGGGAACAGATCTCAACGATGTGTATATTCTGATGAACCACAACTTTGCATACATTGGCAGCCTTCCGGCTGGGCAAACCTGGCAGGCGAACGTTTCACTTCATAGCTCGACCCTTAGCGCAGGCTCAACACTCGCTGATCAAATTGCAAAAGCTAATCACTTACCTGCGCCTTATTTTCCTTTCGCAAATGGTTCACAGCCGAAGACTGAAATCCAGCGTCACCTGGCAATCTTATCAGCACTCAGTGGAGAAGGTTTTACTTTTACCCCCTGTGTCGGCCCATGTAGTACTTACGCTATAGCCGGGAAGCATTTGATAATAACTCCGTTTTTTGGAGAGCCGAAACTAAATTCAATAGACGCTCATGACCCATTGCTAATAACCGGAGCAACAGCAACATTGATAGGTTGGACTGATAAGCAAGTAGATTCAACTAACGATATCACAGTTAATGGTGCCAGCCCAGGTGGCACACACGAAGATTTTGTTCAGGTACCACTCAACATAAATCTCTCTACATCATCGAGCTTTCCACCTGGTCTTATCACCGGGCAGGTAATTAATGCTCAGGGGAATGGAGTGCAAACTACTTCACCAGGTGTTTATACTATAAACATGGGCAGCATTACTTTTGAATTCACATTACCTGGTGCGGAAAATTCGCAGGTGAATAAGTTGACGATCAGCACACCTGTTGTTGTACAAAATACCGGGATCAATCAGATGCAGGCACGGCTGTATAATTGGAATACGAATTCTTGGGATGCGATTACTCTCACTAACTTTTCCTTTACAACGACAAACATTAAAGCGTACACTAGTTCAGATGGGCATGTGTTGTTACAAGTAATCAATCAGAATGCTTCTCAAGGTACGCTCTATTTTGGCAAACCGTCATTGAGCTGAACAATGCTGTCAACTAAAAGGGTATAGGTATGACGAGCGGACATTCGTGGCAACAATTCAACAAACGTATCATAGCTCTAGCCGCATCTTGCTTTGCATTTGCTGTACTATATTTTGCCTTCCCCACACAAGCATTGGCACATGATCATTCAGGTGGACCTACGTTTCAGGTGAAAGCAGGATTTGAATCCCATTATCGGGACGGCAACTGGGTTCCTGTGCAGGTCACACTACGTAACGATGGCCCTGATTTCAAGGGCACACTCTCACTCATCACTCCTGCCCCGCAGTTCCAGGTGAGCAATAACCAGGGTATTGCATCAAACTATCAGGTCTCCATCACTCTTGCTAATGGCGCCCAAAAGCAAGTGACCATGTATCTACCGCTCTATTTCGATGTACAAAATGTGACTGTGAAATTGTTCGATAATAGTGGCCACACAGTTGGGTCCCAAACCGCTGCTCTCACCCCACTCATGCCGGGTGATGTATTTATCGGAATCCTTTCCGATCAAAGTTCGGGGTTTAGTTCTTTAAGCGCATTGCCTCTCCCCAACCAGGGAGGATCAATCGTACTAGAGTTCCTGAATGCAACCACAATGCCTGCAATAGCAGCAGCGCTCAAGAATTTCAATATCATTGTGCTGGATAACTTCACGACGGCTAACCTGAGTGCAGCTCAGTTGAGCGCATTGCAAAATTGGATTAACCAGGGAGGATCGCTCATCCTTGTCGGAGGCCCTGAATGGCATCGCACTCTCGGTACATTACCTGCGGGGCTTGTCCCCATACAAGTGTATGGTTCAACAACAATTCCAGCAAGGACAGTTCTCTTGCCTCCAGGAGGCCCATCTGCGCCAGGCTCCGGACAAAATAACATACCAGTTACAGTCCAGTCGCCCGTTTCAATCAGTGCTGCAACGTTAATATCACAAGGAAACGACGGCAAAAGTGAAGTCATTCTTGCATCCCAAGCAGCACCTTTAATTGTACAAACACACCAGGAACAGGGTAAGATTATATACCTTGCCTTTGATCCCACGCTCGAACCCATTCTGGGATGGCAAGGAGTCAGCCTCCTCTGGCATAGCCTTCTATTGCGCAGCCTGGGCGATCAGCTTCTTCCTCATTCCGGTATCTCCCCTGGTTTTGGGAGTTCCACACAACAGGTACAACCCATTTTGGCCAACAGGATGAGCGGCTTCTTACAATCACTACTCCCGTCGACTATTCCTCCTCCCTGGCGTACGCTTGGCATCTTACTCTTCTGCTATGTTCTGGTGCTTGGCCCTGTACGTTTCTTGCTTGTCAAGCGACTGAAAGGCCGTTATTGGAGTTGGCGTATCATACTGAGCAGTATAGTTATTTTCTCTTTGCTCAGCTATGGACTTGCCTATATTGAAAAAGGCTCTTCTATTTTGAGCGATAGTATCTCAATAGCTCAGTTTAGCCAGAATGGATCATCTGTCCACATTACAACCTATATGGGGGTGTTTGTACCTAACGAGGGTGATTATCAGATCCAAATCCCAGGCAATGGACTGGCACAACCAACACCTGATAATTACTCCGGATCCGCTGGCCCGATCACAGGAGCACATACAACAGTTGTGCCGCTACAGAATGGGACAAACGTGAACCTGCAAGACGTGAATATCTGGACATTACATACCATTCTCGCGGAACAAGATCGTCAAATACACAAAGGTCTAGTCTCCCAACTTGCACTCCAAAATGGTACTCTCGTGGGTACTGTGACCAACACATTTAGTTATGCGCTCAGTGATGCCTTTTTGTTGATGCCAAATGATGCGTTCAGCCTTGGACACCTGGCCGCGGGAGAAACAAAGCATATTCAACTAAAGTTGAGCAGCATACCGCTTGTTCCTAACTCAACCCTCGCAGATCTGATTGCTCTTAACACAAATTCACCCACATACGATGCAATGCCCGCGCAACCTCAGAACATGTGGCAACGCCACCTGGCAATTCTGTATGCACTTGATGGCGAAGGCCTTTTCAATTTCTCACCTGTTTGTACTGGCCTTTGTAATGGATCAGTCATTCCACTCGTACCTTTACTGCCAGGTGTTAATTCTCCCTCATTTAGCAGCGGCTCTATATCTGGCAATTCTGTGGGTATCACAGCTACTCCAGGTTGGCAGTACACAGCTACGAGGAAGATTGATCCACTGCTTGTTTCCGGCTCCCCGGTTACATTGATCGGTTGGGCTGAGAATTCGCAGGATCTAACCAATAATGCGACCATCAACGATATAAATCCCGCTGGTCTTCACGAGACATTAATACAAGCGCCCCTTAGTATCAACGTGACGGGATCGCTAAACCTGCCTCCCAACTTCATTGCAGGACAATTGATTGATGTTGCGAGCAACAATGCGCAGATCCGATTTCCTGGTGTCTACACAAT
>JBKPBA010000184.1:0-5815 GCA_046726675.1 Chloroflexota bacterium | reverse complement strand
CCTGATTGCGCACCAAATCTGGTTACTTTTAATGCGCTGGCATACACTGCGAAGCGTAGAGCGTTTTCCGGGTTCTGTCCCTCAGTCAGCGCAACGGTGAATGCGCCCACAAAACAATCTCCGGCGGCAGTTGTATCAATGGCTTTTACCCTTGGGGCTGGTTGATAGTAGGTTTGCGTGTTTCCTGTTCCATCATCTCTTGCAAGAACAGCTCCGCGTGCTCCAAGGGTGATCATGACCAGTGATATACCCTGTTTATGGATCGTTGTAGCAGCGATACGAGCATCTTCTTGATTGTCAACCTGTGTACCGCTCAGAAAACCTGCCTCGATCTCATTGACAATCAATACCTGCACTTGTCTGAGTACCTCCCACGCCAGAGGTTGAGCAGGTGCAAAGTTCAGCACGACAGGAATGCCTGCATTATGACCGGCGGCAATCAACGTTGTTACAGTTTCGAGTGGGATCTCCAGTTGTAAAACTAGCGCTCGTGCCTGGGCGAGAGCCTCGAAAATATTCGCAAGTTGCTCTCGATCCCGGCCTACGCACATATTAGCGCCTGAAGCAACAATGATCGCATTATCTCCATCTGGGGTAAGAAAGATAAAGGCGACCCCGCTGGCTTCTTGCTGGTCGATGGTGACGAGTCCAGTATCAATCTTATCAGCCATTAGTGCTTTAAGCAGTTGCTCACCAAAGGGATCTGTGCCAACACGGCCAGCCATTGCGACAGGCGCGCCAAGACGGGCCATAGAAACCGCCTGATTTGCGCCCTTCCCACCGGGAACGAGCTTCAGTGAGCCTGCTCCAAGCAGTGTTTCGCCCAACACCGGGGGGCGAGAAACAGATACTATCTGGTCCATATTGAGGCTACCCACGACGAGAATCATACTATCAGACATAGTATTCTCCTGAGAAATCTGTGCAATTATACTGATACAAAGCATACGATACCGCATATTAGACATGCAAATCTGGCACAAAAATCCATAAGCAGTAGGCAATTTATTCTCATTCCGGGATTTTCTGGAAAGCATGCAGGTCAAATAACCAGGGAGGTTAAGAACTCTTAGCTTGAATTGGCAAATCTCAACCTCTATCACAGTCCTCTCTCCATAAAAGATTAACAAAAAAATCCTATATTAGGATGGTAAGTGAAAAATTGGTAGGCGGATTACAAGTAGGTAGAAAGAAAACAAAGCTATGCTCGCTGTGTTGGACTCCCCATCCATACGTTTAGCACAGGAAGCTGAGCGACGTCGTATTGCACGTGAATTACATGATGGCGTTGTGCAATCTCTGACCGCACTCGTAGCTGACCTGGAGTATTTTCAAACGCGCCACCTTCCTACAATAGATCAGACCAGTCATGCAGTCGCTGAAAAAGTAGCAACGTGGCAAGAACTTGCACGTGATAGTCTGAGCTCCATGCGCCGAGCACTTGGCGGGTTACGTCAGCCAGGTGATTTAGACTTTGGTCTTGAATATGCCATTCAAGTGGTTCTGTCCGAGTTGCGAGCAGCCGGTTATACTGTCGTTTTCGAATGTGACAATTGGCCTGATCAATTGCCAGTGGAATATACCTCTAATATTTGCCACATAGTGCGCGAAGCGTTAACAAATGTAGGCAAGCATGCAAATGCGACTTCTATCAAGGTATGCATGTTTTCTTTCGAGGACCATCTGCATATCAGTATAAGTGACGATGGTGTAGGAATGAAAAAACAGAGCACCTTTGCTAACATGAACAGTGGCTATCAACAGGGTTTAATTGGTATGCAGGAGCGGATAGCCTTACTGAATGGTCAGTTTACTATTGAAAGCTCACAAGGCAGAGGTACTCGTGTGGATGTGGATATACCATTGGTTGGGTTGCTCGGAAAGCAAAATACTGATAAAAGACAAAATAATGATGGTTTAACTGCTCGTGAAATGGAAATGTTGGTCCTGATTGCCAGAGGAATGCTTGCTAAAGAAATTGCACGAACACTTGCTATTAGTGAAAAAACCGTGCGCAATCACATCAGCACAATATATCGCAAACTCAATATCTATGATCGATCTCAGCTAGTTATTTATGCGATGAGAAAAGGCCTGATTGATATTCACGATGGCTCATAACAGAGATCTTCGCTAGCTTAAAGCCGGGTGAATACGAATAGATACTTTGACAGGAGTAACAGGTGTCTACAATTTTTCTGGATCGAGACGGCGTTATTAATGAAAACCGCGCGGATTACGTCAAAAGTTGGAGTGAATTCAGATTTTTGCCAGAATCACGCGAAGCAATCGCAAAGCTAACTCAGGCTGGTCATCGCATCGTTGTTTGTACAAACCAGGCAGGGATAGCGCGTGGCACTATATCCATAGAAGCTGTCGAAGAAATTCATCACCTGATGATAGCTAGCATCAGTGAAGTAGGTGGTAAAATTGAGAAAGTCTACTACTGTCCACATGATAAAGATGAGGATTGTCCCTGTCGCAAGCCCCGTCCTGGCATGTTGCTGCGAGCGCGTGATGAACTGGGTATTGATATGCACGACGCGCTATTTATTGGTGATAGCATGAGCGATATACAAGCTGGTCTTGCTGCCGGTATCCATACTGTGTTGGTGTTATCTGGTCTTGGGTTGGAACAAATTCGCGAACACCATCCTGAGGTAGATAGTCAATTTCGCATTTGTATGAACTTAAAGCATGCTACAGAGCTTGTATTGAAAGGGCTATATGTACCGACAGGAGTGCAAACCTCATTTGAGCAATCCGCGCCCGCAGCCCCCTTGCTTAGCTTTGGAGTCAAGGGTGCACTGCCATAGGCAGAAAAACACTTGATAGAGTCATACATTGACTTGATATAGTTAAGCTGTGGGAAAAAGTTTATTGCCGAGATTAAAATATTTCAGTGAGAGCGAATAAACTCATGCTGATCGAATGGGATAATCATGTTTAGCCCTCGGCAATAAGTAAGCAAGCGTTGGAAAATAGGCAACTCCAAAAGCGCAGAAGTATTCCCTACCAGAATCAGTTTCCTTTGGGCGCGCGTAAGAGCTACATTCAATCGGTTCGGGTTGGTAAGATGATCTCTCAGTTGACTTTCCACTTCTGGCCGCGTAGTCGTAGCAAACGACATAATAATCACAGGTCGCTCACCACCCTGGAAACGATCCACTGTATCTACACTCACTTGAGTATCAAATGGAAGTGCCTCCCAACCTGTTATCTCGTCATCGCTGAAGAGGTGCCTGCGCAAGTTAGCCACCTGGGCTCGATAAGGTGCAATAATCCCTATTTCATATTCAGCTATTCCCCGTGCAAGTAGACCAGCTACTACTTCGCGAACTGCTAGCGCTTCAGCATCGCTAGTTTTTGTTCTTTCCTGATTTCCACACACATCCAGGAAAACCATCGGAGCGAGTGGGTCAATGACTCGAACAATCGAAGGCGTTTCTGCACGCCCGATCAACTTTGAAGTTGCTACATCCAACAGACTGTTCGCTACTGAAGCATGTGGTATCAATTGGCCGTTATAGAATACTTTGGAAGCGAAGTGAGAAATCCATTTGTTCATGCGGTATTGTACCTTTAAAGACACACACGAACTTTCTGTTTGAGTTTCTTCTTTCGTATAGTCATTGCCTTTACGCTTGAATTTGCTAAAAAGTGACTCAGAAAGCCCTGCATCTGCTGCTTCCTTACTCAACACAAGTGGGGGTAGTTGCTTTTCATCGCCAACAAGAATAAAGCGTTTTGCAAAGCGGAGCGCACCCAGTATTGCAGGGATGGTGAGTTGTCCAGCTTCATCGATAATAGCTACATCAAACTGGAATGGGGCGTTTTCCTGGACTCCATTGGATGATGGAGGATTATACTTGTCCGAAGACCATGTTGCCGTGGTTGAAGCCACAACAGGAACGCTTCGGAGCAAGTCTTGTACAGCTTCTAAAGTATTCACAGATTTCAAATTTTGCCCTACAAGTTTTTTCAAAAGGTGATCTTCTAGGGCGCTGTCGACGCTGCGCTCGCTTCCAAGACGCATAAAGTCATGCAAACCTTCATCATCAAGTCGTTTGAGCATATTATCAACAGCCTGGTTGGTGAAAGCTGCTAGCATGACACGTTGACCCTGTAGGCAGAATCGTTTGACGATTTCGGCAATAACGCTGGTTTTGCCTGTGCCAGGAGGTCCATGAATAAGCAGGTAGTCTCGCATCTGCATAGCACGTTCGACAGCCAGGTTCTGCTCTGCATTGAAGTCTGTTCGCGGTGGAACAATTATCGTGGTGTCAAATTGTGGTCGTATAGTTCCAGAAACGAGTGCCCGTAGGTGTGGATCAGCCTGTAACCAGCGCAGCAGGTTCTGTAGGGTGCGTACATGCACAACGTTGATATCATAGCGGTCGATCAATGTTGGGTGTGCGATTTTCTCTGGGCTCCAAACAGTGACTTCTTCAGAACTGATACTCAGAATAGTGCCTGTAACGACTTCTCCAGTTATTGGATTCCCATCGCTGAGTAGAATTTCGTCTCCCTCGCGTAATTCTGATGTGTTTGTGCAGGAGAATGTTTGTTGCCATTCACCTTGACCTGTTGGCACTGGTCTAGCCAATGGTACCAGGTCGCAGATCGCCGTTCCACGTTCAACCCGCTCCTTGACTGGTGTTTGCCAGAGTAAGGCTTGCTGTTTCTCGCCTTCAAGTCCTTCCAACTGCAGCAGGTTGTAATATTTTGCAAAAAATTCCCGATCCTGAGGTGAAATAACGTAGGGGCGCAATTCATTGCGTCCACCTGAGGAGATAGAAATGCTGCCAGAGGGTGCAATGAATTGCGCCCTTTCATCGTCGATTTCATGTAAATCAGGCTCTGGTGCTTGCCAGTTGTGGAATGAGGAAATCTGATCACATTGAGAAAGCATAGCGCACTTTGTGCAGCGCGATGCTCCGGGAGGAGCTGGTGGAATGCCTGTCACATGACTGAGTACAAGGATATTACGCTTCTCAATGACACGTTGGAGTTGAGTTTCTGTGAAACGGATATCACAAGTTTGGGCTTCTCCTGGCGTACCACTATAGAGCAGCAAAGCAAGGGCCTTCTTCATTTGAGGATCACGACGCACTGTTAAAAGGGCGTGATAGCCCTGTACTTGCCACCTGTGAGATTGTTTTGGCAACTCACCTGTTGCTTTACCTGTCTTCAATTCTAGCAGGCGCTGCCGTCCTGTCTGTCGCCAGAGAAGGTCGAGTCGTCCTCGCAATCCAATTTCTGGAGCAAGAAGGAAGGTTTCAGCACGCACCATGTTCTTACCGCTATGTTCCTCTGCCGGGTCAGTTCGATCATCCTCGGAAGCGGCTGTTGCGGGCATGTCCCATAGAGTAGCACGCTGGTTCTGAAACCAGGATGCCAGGCTTTCCAGGTGGGGAGTCGATTCGGTGCGCATCTCTTCTGTGGATGTATCGATGAGCGCCAGGTCAATAGTGCTGCGTTCAAGCGCCTGTTCAAAGTGGCGGCGCAGGGTTACTAGCGGAGTTTCTTCTCCATTTGCTGCATAACCTGACATCAATTCGCCTCGATCGTGTTCTTTGAGCAATTCTTTAAAGCTGCTATGCACCAGATTTCCGCGAATAGCGGCTGCTGATTGTGGCGAGGAGGCGAGCCTCTTCAGTAAATACTGGCGAGCGCAGTAATCAGCATCGTTCAAATCTGTAATGTTAAGGATGGTGTCAGGTTCAAGGATAGCCAGCGTATAGTCGTTAGCTCTGTAACGGTATACCGTGCGGCCATTACGATCAGTCGTGTTGGTGGCAGGAGGGAGGTGGAA
>JBKPBA010000183.1:0-5925 GCA_046726675.1 Chloroflexota bacterium | reverse complement strand
TTTTCTGAAGCTATTCCCTGTCTTATAATCTCAACAATGTATCGTTGCTCATCCTCAGGAAGCTGTGCTACTTCCTTAAATGCCTCTTCTAGCGATTCTATCATGACTTTCTCTCACTCTTAAAATATCAGTATCTCAGTTCCCTTTCCTTCGCTTATCATGAGTGTACCATTATACAGCGATTAGGGCAATGGTTTTTGGAAGTCGGGTATTTCTGACTTTGCAACGGCCCTGTTCAGACTACCAATTATTTCCGCTTCTGTGGAATTTGGTGATGATAATATAATAACTGCCTATGAGATGAAGACGAGACGTGTCACACAAAATGACATTGATCGTGCACTCCAAAAGATAAATTACAAAATTGACAACTACATTTTTATCACTACAGAAGAGATTAGCGAGCAGGTGCAAGACAAAGAGGCGTTTCTGGCATTGCGTCAAGCCGCTGAAAGTGGGGAGTGACTATTGAGGCAGTAATGCCTGCACCCATTCTGATGCATTGCCAGTTACCGACCAGTGCGAACTACTGCCTATACCCCTGTTGAAAGTTGTCTCATAACCGAGCATTACCACGTATTCTTTCCTATATCTGAAAGTGAACGCCTCGCACTCCATATTTCCTATGTAAAAGGAGGCGCGTTGCTTGATAGAATCCAGGTCTTTAAGGGGTGCATATAAAAATACGCGCTTCTCGCCACGATTTTCTGCGCACAATAATGCGTCATCGAACAAATACAGGCGTCCTCTTGCTACTAATTCACCTTTTGAATTCAGAAGTGTCATCAGGGTGAAGCGACGAGGCTGGCGCACCGGCACGCGTTCAGCTAACATCTGCTCAAATTGAGCGCGTCGCTCGGGCGTCATACCTTCAAGATACAAGCGAACATAGCGTGTCTCACCAAAGAGAAATCCCACGCCCTCTTTACCCTTACTCGCGAGCAAGTACTCTTCTCCCTCGTCCACAGCAAAGAGGGCCTCTGACCAGGACATCTCTTGCTCATCCATACCGGGAAACCGCACACGCAGCTTATCAGGTTCAATCCACACCCCTGAATGTGCATAACCATATTGCAAGACAAGTACTAGCAGCAGAACAGCCACTGCGCACATCGCAATGATGTAAGAAAGTAAGAGCAACCCGTCTAGATTTAGAGGCAGTATACGAAAACCTATGAGTAAGGCCACCGAACCTGCAATTACTACCACAACAGCTGAAATGATAGTTAGAATAGTGAGATGTTGAGTATGGGAAGTAAAACGATATCGAATAACATTCTCAGTATTCATAGGTTCATTGTCGCTCCTGATGTTTGTGCGATCTTTTTTAGCACATATATTCATATACATGTGGTACACTACGATAGCAATTTATCTTTCCGCTGAAAGTGTAACACATCAAGGAACCAATTTATAGGATGATCGAACGATATTCCCTGCCAGAGATGGCTGCTATCTGGTCAGCAACACACAAAACTGATCTGTGGCTAAAAGTCGAATTGCTTGTCTGCGAAGGGTGGGCACGCGAAGGCGTTATTCCACAGGACATTATCGAAAAGATTCGTGCTGCTCGTTATAACACACAGCGTATGCACGAGATCGAGCTAGAAACCCATCACGATTTTATTTCTTTTCTACGCTCTATCCAGGAACAACTTGGCTCGGAAGGACGCTTCATTCATCTTGGATTAACCTCTTCTGATGTGTTAGACACAGGACTGGCCGTGCAACTCAAAGAAGCCGGAACACTACTGATCAAGTCAATCTCCGAGCTATTAGAGATCGTTACTCAAGCCGCCGTGCGCTACAAATATACGCTGATGGTTGGGCGCACCCATGGTATTCATGCCGAACCGATCACCTTTGGATTGAAGCTAGCATTATGGGTAGACGAACTTCGTCGTGGACAGCAACATCTTTCAGCAGCGCTCGAACAGGTATCCGTAGGCAAAATCTCGGGCGCTGTTGGCACCCATGCTACGGTTCCACCACAGATTGAAGAGTTTGTCTGTGAACAGTTGGGTTTGAGTGTCGCACCAGCTTCTAGCCAGATAGTGCAACGTGATCGCCATGCATACTTCATTACCACACTGGCACTAGTAGGCAGTTCACTGGAGAAAATGGCCCAGGAGATTCGTCACTTGCAGCGCACCGAAGTAAGCGAGGCCTTTGAACCATTTAGCTCTGGTCAACAGGGATCGTCAGCCATGCCACATAAACGCAACCCCGAACTGTGTGAGCGTATCTGTGGGTTAGCTCGCGTCTTGCGTGGCTTTGCTGTAACGTCAATGGAAAATGTAGCCCTCTGGCACGAACGTGATATCAGCCATTCTTCAGCAGAAAGAATTATTATTCCTGATGCCTGTATTCTGTTGCATTACATACTATACATTTTTAACAAGGTTATGAGTGGGCTTCAGGTCGATGAGGAACGCATGCTTACCAATCTGAATATGACAGGAGGACTTATTTTTTCACAGCGCATCTTGCTTGCTCTTATCGAAAAGGGAGTCGGCAGGCAAGAAGCATACCAGATGGTACAGCGTAATGCAAAGAAAGTCTGGAGTATGTCGAGTAAAGGCGCCATACAAGGGCAGGTGCTAATCGAGGCACTCAGCAACGACGATGAGGTTACTCATTACCTATCACAAGGCGAGCTTATTGAATTGACAAATATCGAATATTATGTCAAATATATCGACACCACGTTTGCCAGGCTGAAATTATGAAAGCCTCGACGAGTCTCCAAAGCTTATCCTCGCTGACACGCTTCATGCTCCTTGGCAGCGTACTCGAATTGCTGTATCTCCTGATATTTGCGCTCACCCCTTTATATTCGACCCATCCTACACTTTCGCCATCAGGCACGAATTGGCCCTGGATATTTGCGCCTGCGCAACTACTCGTACATAAAACCTCGAATCTGGGTGTAAGATTCACAGATCTCGGCTCCAACTTCCTTTTGCTCGGCCTGATTTTCATTGCGCTATCCAGCGTTTATCTCTATGCAGTCAGAAGGGCTTTTCACACCAGCAACAACATATCTATCACATCTCGCTGGCTCTTTCTGCCAGTGATTGGAGCAACAATTTTCGGCATTACATTGCTGTTCTTACCGGCGCTTTTTAATAATGAAGCGAATAGCTACATTTTCAAAAGCCTGGCCCTGCTCTCTCATCTCATCAATTGCGTGCTTATCTGGGCCTTGCTAGGCAATTTAGCACCAACGCGTCGCCTGGGAGGAACCATACTCTATGCCTGGAATCCACTCGTACTAATAGAACTCGCGGGTAATGGGCACAACGAAGGCTTTCTAATCTGCTTTTTGCTACTAACAACCTTGCTCATCATACAGCAAAAAGGCTGGTGGTACGATTTTTGGGCAATGGTATTTCTTGGATTTGCAATCAGCATTAATTTTATAACCTTGTTGCTCGCTCCCATAGTCATCTGCTTGAGCGTGCAGGGCAAAACAAAGCAGGGTTCCAAGGGGCAGCAGTCCCCTGGCGGAGCATGGGGTGCCCCCACAAATCTCCTTTCCCCTGATAGGGGGAGGGGCAATCAAACACTTCTTATATGGGGATACTGCTGGAAAGCGATAGTCGCGCTGACAATAGTGTTCATTCTCTACCTCCCATTCTGGCATGGCAGTTCAACATTTCTGGCCATCACCTCATCCTTCGACATGCAACAGTTTATACACTCACCGCTAGGTGTCATGGTGATACCAGTTCGTTGGCTCTACAGCCTTCTCGGTCAAATCTTGAATCCAACCACGACTATTTCCTCTTATTTGCAACCTATTATTGCTGCCAACATGACAGTGCGGGCATCGGCCATGTTCATCTTTGCGCTCATTTACTTCTATCTCCTGGGCAAAGTACGAAGCATTGATACTTTTCTCACCAGCTTGTGCCTGGCTACTCTGGGATTTATAATACTCATATCAGGACAATTCTGGCCCTGGTATGTTTTATGGGCGCTATGGATTGTTGCGCTGCGTCGTTTCGACGCGCTCACCGTGAGTGTTCTACTGCTCTCATGCACTGCGCTTCTTACCTATCCCTTACTCTACGTGGACAATTTGCCGATCGCAATCTACCAACCATTACTTATCTTTGGCATTCCTCTCATCTATTTGATTACACAGGTGAAAAGAAGCAACGAAAGGATGACCTTACTCTATGACCGACGAAGTGAAACAGCGAAAAATTGAACATGTGAATATCGCGCTGGGACAAGATATCTCTGTAGCGCAAAGCGCAAATTGGAACGATATCCAATTTGTGCACCAGGCACTGCCGGAGGTAGACCTGGATGAGATCGATACCTCGGTTAGCTTCCTCGGTCATCCGCTACGCTACCCAATTTTCATTTCTTCTCTGACCGGGGGACATGACGATGTAATATCAATCAACCGCAACCTTGCACGTGCAGCGGAACATTACGGTTTAGCTCTTGGCGTAGGTAGTCAGCGCGCTGGCATCGTCAATCCCGAGGTTATCGGCAGCTATGCTATCACTCGTGAGCATGCACCCAATACCTATCTGATTGCTAATATTGGTGCACCACAACTTATTGCACAGGCACGTCATGCTCCATTTACTATCGAGCAGGTAGAGCACGCCGTTACTATGATTGGAGCAAACGCCCTTGCTGTCCATATGAACAGCCTTCAGGAAGCAACACAACCTGAAGGTGATAGGCGCGCAGCAGGTGAGGCAGCAGCACTCAAAACACTTACTGGAAAGGTGAGCGTACCGGTGATCGCTAAGGAAACAGGCGCCGGTGTCTGCCGCGAACAAGCGCTGCTCTTACACTCTTGCGGCGTTGCCGCCATCGACGTTGGAGGAGCAGGCGGAAGCAGTATGTCTGCGATGGAAGCGGAACGATCTAAGGCGCGTGGTGATGAGAGAACACATAACATTGGTCTACTTTTTCGAGATTGGGGAATAGCCACACCTGTCTCAATCGTAGAGACAAAGGTAGCACGTTTACCGATGATCTCTACAGGCGGGGTGCGTACTGGTCTGGATATGGCACGCGCGCTCGCTCTTGGAGCAACACTCGTCGGCATGGGTTTTCCTTTCCTTAAAGCAGCGAGCGAAAGCTACGATGCTGTTTGCGAACTGCTTGAAACGATTGTGGCCGAGTTAAAAGTAGCTATGCAACTAAGCGGAGCTGCTACTATTGCGCAGCTACAACAAACTGATATCGTTATCACCGGAGAAACACGCAACTGGCTATCAATGCGAGGATTTGAAGAGGAATTAAAATCAATGGCTCAACGACGATGGTCCCGCATGCTAAATTTGTCGTAATTCTTCGGGCGTATTGATATTTACAAACGAGCGTAACTTGGGATCGATCTGGCGTAGTTGGGCTTCTTCAACAAATTGCACAGGAGCAATCTCTAATAAACAGCGTAAATCGCGCCGCCCCTGTAGTAATTGCTCTTTGATTATAGGTAAAACTGAGCGTGGATAGATAGCCAACAACACCTGGGGTACATTGTGCACCAATGGAACAAGCAAAGAGTCGCTGGACAGGGGTTGAGATAACAGAAAAGAGAGCAGAGCAGGCTGGACACAAGGCAAATCTACCGCAACAACTAACGCACGCACTGTATTGATAGCGCTCAGGCCACTATACAATCCCATCAATGGCCCGATGCCAGGTGTCTCATCGAATGTAACTCGTACACCAGGGAATGCATAATCACGTGCCTGCGCCTGCTCACGAGCAACGATGAATGTCTCCAAGCAGCATTCTTCGAGAAGGGAGACCAGGTACTCAACGAAGGTGATAGCTTGATTACCAGGAAGCGACAGCAGAGCCTTATTTTTACCCATTCGGCGGCTGCTGCCTCCGGCAAGAATAATACCGCTAGTTTGAGTAGAGCGATAATTAATCACACACTATATT
>JBKPBA010000182.1:0-6122 GCA_046726675.1 Chloroflexota bacterium | reverse complement strand
GATATAAGTGCAGATGTACGTGGCGCCTGGTTAGATTTAATGCAGGTAGATCCTGCATCTTTAGGAAGGATTGGTGTGCAGGAAAATCCAACTGGTAGAGCGCAGGTATACAACATTCTTGCCGGGAAACTTTCCTCATTGACACAGGGCAAAGAATCGTTACTGCTCACACAGACACAACAGACATTGCAACAATTGAACGCTTTTGCACTACAGGCGAATAACAATCTGACGTCAACAGGCACAACTAGCTATACGGTTTGGGCAACTTCCTTCACACAAAAATCACTTCCTGATGGCCTAAAACCAAAGACCAGCCGATATGTGGCGCTGCCTGATGCATATCTCAAGTATGCGAACTGGGGAAAAATCTCGAGCATACCATCCATCTATAGGCCGTATTACGCGCCAAATGGAACAAAAACGAAGTGGTCAGCTACTATTTCCTCAACCGATGGTACGAAAAAGGTATCAAATGTGCTTGTAACTGACGTAGGACCCTGGAACGAAGACGATAACTGGTGGGATGCGAATGGAACAAGCACAACGCTGCCATCAAGCTGTCCTGTATCTTCTACCTTGATTAAGCCAGACGCTACCAGTAATCCCTTAGTCAACGGTATATGTCCAAAAGGACAGAATCTGCGAAGAATTTATTATTATCTGCTCTATACACACAATGGGCTTCCTTTCTTTCAGCCCTCCGGCTACGCGCCATCTGGTAATTTCATCGATGGCAACTGGCCAACCGCTCTTTCTCAGGGATGTTCAGAATCCGCCGTTGCTTCAGTAAATAAGGATGGGATTACTTGTGGTGGAGGACCAGCTGGTTATAATGCGAATAATGGTGGATGGTTACGCAGAGGGACATTTCATAAGGGTATAACTAACCAGTCCAGTATCGATCTCAGCCCGGCTGTAAATAAAGCGTTCGGCTGGATATATCCATCAAGTGGTTTGATTACAGTCAATGTGAGTGCGTTGCCTTAAAATGTTTCTTTCCTCACCGTCCCAAAATCGTTGTGGCCTGCGAGGAAAGCAGGCCGCCGCTCCCATGAGCTACCGCCAACTTAGCATCTTTCACTTGACGGGGTCCGCACTGCCCTCGTAGTTGACGTGTCGCCTCAATGATGAGGAAAATGCCGCGCATGCCCGGATGGTTGGAAGAAAGCCCACCACCGTCCGTGTTAATCGGCAATTGACCACCCAACGCGATGCGCCCGTTCTGCACAAATGCACCACCCTCGCCTTTCCGGCAGAAGCCAAGATCTTCTAGCAGTAGCAGCACCGTGATGGTAAACGAATCGTAGATCGTTGCTACATCGATTTGGTCGGGCCGCACTCCGGCCTCGTCGAAAGCCCGAGGCCCGGTCACAGCGGCGGCTGTCACTGTCAGATCGGGCATCTGCGAGATGTGCGTATGGGTATGACCCTCGCTGCTTCCCAGTACGAATACCGGCATTTGCTTCAAGTCCCTGGCTCGTTCTTCGGTCGTTACCAGCACAGCACCTCCACCATCGCTCACGACACAACAATCGAACAAATGCAGCGGATCGGCAATCATACGCGAGTCCAGCACATCCTGTACTGTGATGGGTTTACGGTACATGGCAAGGGGGTTGAGACCGGCATGCCGGCGTGTCACAACGGCAATTTCGGCGAGTTGTTCAGAGGTTGTGCCATACAGGTGCATGTGGCGGCGGGCTGCCATGGCATATGCGCCAACGAGCGTATTACCGTAGGGAGCTTCATAGGTCGCTTCGGGAATGGCCGTTTGCCATTCTCCTGTGCCCAGCGTCCGTCCGCGACTGGAGAGTTCAGTGCTGGCGTAGGTGATCAGTGCCACTTCGCATTTGCCTGTGCGGATAGCTGCTACTGCGTGATTAAGGTGAGCCTCGAAGGAAGCGCCGCCGATAGAGGTAGTATCGGTGTAACGCGGGAATAACTGCACATATTCGCTGATCATCACTGTTGGCTCGATCAGGGTGTCTGAACTACTGAATACGCCATCGATCTCGCTTTTGCGCAGGCCGCTATCCTCCAGCGCTCGCTGTATTGCCTGGGCGTATAACTGTAATTCGGTCATGTTGGGAACTCGGCCATAGTCGGATTCGGCGACGCCAACAATGGCAATACGTCCATTGTAAACAGGCATAGGGTATGCGCTCCTTTGCTATCTTTTGAGAACGAACAAGTAGTGCTAGTGATCCGATTATATCCTTCGAGATGGAGCAAAACAAGGGGAAAAGAGCTTTTTCGGGAATCCGCTGTTGCATCCCCAGATGCGCGGGCCCCGAACCCCGGCAGAAAGGTTCTGCCCCTCTGCACTCCCCATTTTGGAACTCTGCATAGGAAAATGATATGATTATTTAGTAATGAAGCTAGCGGAAGGGAGAAATCAAATGCCAGATCCCAATCACCCTAAACCATTGCCTGTTATAACAGAAGAGAACCGCCCTTTTTGGGAGGGGTGCCAGCAAGGGAAGTTACTGCTGCAGTACTGTGAGCGTTGCCAGCGGTACCAGTTCTATCCGCGCCTGTACTGTATGCAGTGCGGCTTCGAAGAACTGCGCTGGAAAGAGGCCAGCGGGCATGGTGTGATTTATTCCTATACCATCATTCAACAGAACAGATCTCCTGAGTTTATACAGGATGTTCCATATAATGTTGCGATCGTGCAATTGGAGGAAGGGCCACGCATGCTGAGTAGCATCGTGGACATTGCTCCAGCGGAACTGCACGTAGACCTGCCTGTGAGCGTGGTTTTTGAGAAGGTCACCGATACCATCAGTTTGCCACGATTTCGACCGCGCTGATAAAGCAAGGGAGTCAAGGGCGAGAAAGAAGTCTCCTCTCACGCTGAATCCCACGTTCTAGTGCTTCAATGAGATAAGGGCGAAGAGATGCTGGCGAGATTATATGATCTATGGAACCAACTTGCTGGGCTCGCTGTACAGTATGAGTGTGGTCGAACTCGCTCGCTATCTCGCCCACCTTCTCGGAGTGTACCACCGCTGTGACCTCGTTCAACTGCATTTGTAGCGCTGCTTTCTGTGCACTATTCGCTTGCGCGAGTTGATCCTGCAAATTCTTCACACGCGGGTCAGTCTTCGTTCGAGCATCGACTTCGCGGGCAAAGACCACGGCTGCGGCTGGTACGCCACCAATGACCGAGGCGTACGATCCCTCCACAGCAGCAGTCTCGAGATTCTCGTTCAATGCCTTCGAGAAAACGACAAACGCTCCGCCGTGGTAGCGGGAGATAACACAAAAGACGATCGGTCCTCGAAAGTTAGTGATAGCTCGTCCAATCTCAGCCCCGTATTCGAGCTCTAGATTGCGCATCGATTCTGGCGAGCCATCGAAGCCTGATAGATTGGCGATCACGACGAGGGGGCGGTTGCCGCTTGCTGCATTAATGGCTCGCGCCGCTTTCTTCGATGACATAGGGAACAGCGTACCTGCCGTCCATTGTTCGGGTCCGTCAGCAGGAATGAAGCCGCGCCGGGGAATAGGCCGGGACTCGATGCCGAGCATGGCGACTGGATAGCCCCCAATATGCGCGTCCCATACAACGACCGTGTCCGCACCGTGCATATCGTGCCAGCGTTCGAGCGGTTGGTGATCGGCGTCAATCAAAGCCCACATAACGGTTCGGATATCGAACGGATGCTTGCGGTCGGCGTTCCTCTCATCAGAGAACAGGTCTCCCACGCAGGTGAGATTGCTGTCCCCGGGCCGCGTACTGAAATATGGAGAGTCACGCACATCACGTGTTGCAGGATCTTTGGTGCGCGCGCGGCGTGGGAAGCGCTCACCTGGCAGAACATAGGTATGATCGTAGTGACGCATCAGGATGTGGCAGGCAGAGCCGAGATCGAGAGCAAAATATTGCGCCTGACCATTGGGACCCATTATGGATTCGTACCCGCCGATCCCGTAGTTATCCTCAGCCGAGACACCCCCTGCGTAATCGAGGGATTGCTTCCCGGTCAGGACCATTGCGCCATTAGGCGTCATTATAAGGATGCCGCGGGTGTGCATGAGCATGGTAGCCTCGGCATTCCAATAGGGCTGGGCGCCAACATTGATGCCGTTGACGATCACGTTGATCTCGCCACCAGCCTGGGTGAACTCGATGATGCGCCGCAGCGTCCTGGCGACCCAGTCCATATTCTCGGTACCGCTCTCCATAGAGATCCTGGCACCCGCTGAAAAGGTAAACCACTCAAGTGGCACCTGGAGCCGCTCAGCAAGATTGATCGCCTCAATGATACGCTGGCATTCCGGCTCTGCAACCGATCCAAGGCTGTGGCTCGGGTCCCCGAGTAAAATGACGCGAGTCATCCCTTCCGGGTACCTGGGTGTATAGTTGCGGATGATACCAACCACGATCCCTGCCCCGTTCTTGCCATAGGGACGATCAATGGGTACTAACCGGTTGTCCTCGTCCAGGTCATATTCGGTGAAGTTGCCAGGAGGTATTTGGGTGCGTATGCCTTCTGGCTCTGGCGTTAGCATTTCTATGATCTCATACGGATAGACAAGCCCCCGCTGGCGCAACTGGACGACCTTCTGCCGGTACTCGCTTAGCGTTGCGATGGGCTTTTCAATCGGCCCGCTTACCCTGAGCACTAATTCTCGGCCACCGGGGTTCGAGACGTGCAGCATGCGACTGTGCAGTTCTCCGGTCTCCGGTTCCGCGATCTGCGCGTGAACCACGATTCTTTCCAGGCCAAGCCCTTCCGTAGCGGGCCAGAGTTTCCGCATGAGTTCCAGGAATTCCTCCGGCTGCTGCTCCAGTGGGGGCCAGACATAGAGCAATACCCGGTTCCAGGGCAAGCGCTTATGGGCGGGCAGATGGGACTGGTACAGGCGGATGCTCTCCAGAGCTTCCATCAACATGCGTTCGAGGTGGGGAATCTGGACGATCTTGCCTGACTCGTCCCGCAGTGGTGACACGTCACGCACCTCAGCAAGAGCGAACAATCGCTCGTCCTTCGGGTTGTCAATGGCGATTCCATGGAACAGGTAGACATCCTCTGCTGAGGGTAGCCGCTCGATCTGGAAGTTCGCGAGCCGCCAGATGTGGAGTCTCTCCCCCATCATGGGATGAAGCCCGCGATAGAGCCGGTCCTCCTCGTAGCCCCGCGATTTATCGTGGGGGTTTTCACCTGGGTGGTAGGTGAAGTGTTGCGTACTCGCCATACCGAGGCCCTTGCCTGGAGCGTTTACCGCTACGACGATTCGGTGAATATGGGGGGGAAAGCTCGTCTTTTCGAGAACCCTGCGAATCTCCTGCTGTGTTGCCTCATCTTCGCTCAGAGGCTCAGACCGCCACGTATAGAAATCGACGACGATATCGTTCTCATCCGGGAAGTGACTGACAAAGTGAGACATAGCCGCAGTCGCGGTGGAGAGATTTGCATACAGAGCGAAGGTCGTCACAACGATGACATGCCTGCCCTCGTCATTGTAGGCGGCTTTGACGAATGGGTGCCCATCAACCATCGTGCGTTCGAAGTCCTCTAGCCGGCGCATGCGATAGTAGCGCCGTGTAAGCACCTCGAGCATGAGCTGACGCATCTCGTCTTCAGACTGAGGAAAGCGGCTCGTGAGCAGATTCTGTAAAGGCTGTGGGCAGGCAACCAGTGCACTCATCCGCTCATCGCGATCAGCGGCAGCAGGGTGCCCGGCGAGGTAGGCGAGGTGTGCCTGCATCTCCTCGTAGACCTTGTTCCTGGCTCGTTCGAATAAGGGCTTATTGAAGTAGCGAAAGCGAATCTCGCGTGCGAGGTCATTGACAGCCAGATAGCGTCCTTGCGTTGCCAGTAATAGCCGATCGAGGAGAATATGCATCTCACCGCTAGCAGAAAGTGCTAATGTATCAACATGCTCAAGACGCCTCTCGAGAATAGCTATGATCGCAGCCAGTTGTTGATTGACATGCTCATGCGACTTATACATTAATAATAAGCTGGCGTCGAGCTCGGGTGAGGGTTCCAGGCTCTTGACGCCGTAGTGTGCGAGTGCTCGTTGCAGGTTATCGAGGAATGTATTCGGCAGTCGCTCCACACGAGTATCACGGGAGCGGAGGTAGGCGAGCAGGTCGTGCTCCGCAC